>NZ_JBLIGN010000100.1:0-7932 GCF_047636915.1 Nonlabens sp.
TTTTTACAAATCTCAGCTATCTGTTCTAATGGATCTACCGTTCCCGTGTTAGTGGTTCCTGCATTTGCAATAATACAGAAAGGCTGTAAGTCCGTTAAACGATCCCTAGAGATTGCATTTTTTAATTTATTAATGACCATTTTAAATTCGCCATCGGTTGGAATAATACGTATTTGTTCCTTTTTAAAACCTATAACTCTTATGGCTTTTACATTAGAGGAATGCGCTTGATCTGACATATAGATAATCGCCTTTGAGAAGTCATCGCCACATAGCTGTCTTCTTGCCGTAACTAATGCCGTAAGATTTGCCATTGATCCACCACTCGTAAAAATTCCGCCACCTTTTTTTGAAGGGAACTTGAATAATTTAAGCAACCAGTTCATAGAAACAATTTCCAATTCTGCTGCAGCTGGAGAAGCTGCCCAACCACCAGAAAATATATTGAACCCTGTCGCAAGTGTATCAGCCATTACACTGACGTAATTACTGGGTCCAGGAACAAAAGAGTAGGACTTAGGATGCGAAACAATATTGCTGTTTGGCAATACATTTTTGGTTACAAAATCAAGTACTTCTTTAGGATCTGAAGGGAATTCAGGAATGGGCTCTTGAAATATAGCGTCCATTTCTTTTCTAGAAGCCATCGCTACAGGACTTTTTTCATTTTGAGTAACAAAATGTTCTACTATGGTATCAATTACCCGATACCCATAAGATTTCATTTCTTCCTTACTTAATTCTAATTCATGTGACTGATCCATAACAAAACTTCCTTAAAATAGAAAGACAAAATTAGAACTATTGAATCATTAAAGTGACAAAATATTAAGTTAATGCTGGAATCATACGCATTCTCAGCTGATCTTAAAAATGTACATACGGATCATCATTTAATATAAACGAAGACCCCATAATACCTATCCTTATTGGATATTTGTTAAGGAATTCATTAGCTAAAAAGGTATTTTTATTTTTTATTTTAAAAATAAAGCCCTTAAAACAAGAATTTATGTAATTTTATAACCGCTAAGCTGTTCCTGTCGTAATTTTCTGCAACAGATAACCCACCAGTAAATTCGACGACAACGTTGATTCGTTTCCAAAAACTGCAAAAAAATGACCTGTAATCACGGAATTTAGAATACTATAAAGTATTTCAGTACGGTCCGATTGGCTTTTGCATATTAAACTCTTGTAATGCTATAATTTGGACCCATCTTTTCTGTATTCAACATCACGGTTTTTACCTTTTTGCTTGAATTCAATATCGTAAAACTCTCCTTTAATAGCATGCATAACATGTTCAGCTTCAGCTATTTTCATTTCTGGAAATTCTTTACGTATCGCACTTTGAATGGCTGCAGGGATTTCTTTGTCCTTTATAGAATTTTCTGTTTCAATCCATATACCGTCTGCATTAAAATCTGCACGGTATTTTTCTCCTTTCTTTTTAAAGTGGGCTTCCCAGTAACCATGAGAGTCTTGTTCAAAATCTGGATCCTTTTCATCAGGATATTTAACTTCAAATGAAGCTAAAACTACTTTAGGAACTTCGGTTTTGTAAGCGTTTTGACAGCTTGCGGTTAAAGAGATAAGTAGAAGTAATAAAACTATGGTGACAATTCTCATGATACAATTTTTAATGAAGATGGCGTTTCGAGCTGCTATAAACTCCTTACACCTATTTTTATTTTATTATAACTGTTAAAATAAGCATTTGTAGTGATTAAAATTAAGTGTCTAGGGGATCCATCATCGGTGTAGCGCTTTTGAACATTCTTGGTAACTCTAAAATTTGAACTAAAAACCAAAGCGATATAAATTAATTATTAAAGAAACTTAAATACCTGCCAGCTCATAGGCTTGTAATCTTTAGAAAACTTACCGCGCTAGTGTTTACCTGTATGAATGCTGTCAAATGATGCATCCATTACTTTGGAGGCATCATCCACTACATCTAATGGTGGCAAGAAATCGTGTGCTTCTTGCTTCTTTTAGAAAGTTGATTAGATCTTCATCAGTTACCGAAGCAATAACGACGGCATTTATATAAATACCAACTCTTGAAAGTGTCACTGCTGGGTATGCCTCAACATATTTAAAGCGGCTTTAGCCATATGAGTATGTGTATAATGGTCTTGTTTATGGAAAGGAGGAAACTTAGCATCTAGGGTACTTACGTTGGTAATAGACTTCTATTGTGTAGGGTCTTTTTTCATAATTTCAGAAAGAGGGATACCGATCCTGAACGGAGCGACAAAATTTAATAGCTACAGTTATAACATCACAGCAGTTTCTATCTCACCCAATTTTAAAGGCGCAATAACTAGAAAAATAAAACTCACTCTTATCTTTTTTTTGATA
Source organism: Nonlabens sp. (assembly GCF_047636915.1). GTDB lineage: Bacteria > Bacteroidota > Bacteroidia > Flavobacteriales > Flavobacteriaceae > Nonlabens. Next base: position 2,368 of record NZ_JBLIGN010000100.1, read on the forward strand.
GAATTGCGGCTACAAGTCATTTGAATACTTTAAAATAAAAATAATTTTGTGCCCTTCTTATTCCTGTCTCTCCGCTAAAATTTAAGCCAGATACTTTGGGTTTGTTTGCATACCTTTTTGTGCTTCCTTTTTTTTAAGACTTAGATTCATAAGAAACAAGTCTAAAACATTTCATTTATACTTTTATGAAATACGACCTGAGTTCTTCATTCTATTCAAAAACCTGTTTTATATCTAAAATGACTTAGTGCCGAATAGTAGATACCTCTTTAACTTCATCTAGCGAACTCTTACTTATATTTTGTTAGCATTCCTGACTTTTCTTTTGTACTATAAGTTTAGTGGTCGTCAAATTATAGAAACCCGCACTACTCATACTGATATAAAGAACCTTGTTATTTTTTCGTAATAAGTAAGTGATCGCTCTCAGCGAAGAGAAATACTTGAGAATAAATCCATACCAATGCTACGTACCTATCACTTTTGCATGATTAGAATCATAATAGCCCAAAGAAAAGAAAATTTTTAAACGGCAATCCTTATCTGTTTTTAGGTGAAGGTTTGATCTCTTTTATACCTCGTTTACGACTGTTTATAAAATAGACACCTGTTAACATAACTGCAGCAGCAACCAAAGATTGACTTGTTATTTCTTCTTCTAGAAAATACCAACCTAAAAGCATTGCGATTACCGGATTAACATAGGAGGATGTAGCAACTTTTTCTGTAGAAATCTTTTTGAGTAAAAAATTAAAAGAGGTAAAAGCTGCTATACTGCCAAACAATATCAAGCAAGTCAAGGATACATAAGCATTTGAGCTCCATTCTAAAGGAGATTTCCAATCCTCATTAAAAGCAAAGCTCCCAACGGCTAGTACTACGCCAGCCGCTATCATTTGATAGCCTGTAGAAACAAAGAAGTTTTCCGGAACGTCAGCCTTAGCTACGAACAAACTTCCTGCACTCCAGCTTAAGATGCACGTAAGGATCATTACTATTCCAGTCACAGTGCCTTCTTTTGTAGTAATGTCATTTTGACTTACTAGTATATACATGCCGATTAAACCTAATAAGACCCCTATGATTGACTTAAGCTGTAATGACTTGCGTTGAATCGTTCTCATTAAAAGCAAAATGAACAAGGGCTGTAAAGAAGCTATTAAGGCAGCAAAACTGGTGTCGACATACTTTAAGGCCCAAACGAATACTCCGTTGCCGTAAGCAAGAAATAAAAAACCAGCTAAAATGGAGTTTGCGAGTTGTTTTTTAGTGATGCGCAAGCTGTAACCGAATGACCTAGCCATAATAAAAATTATGGTTCCTGCAGTGGTAAACCGAATGCTAGCCAGCATAAATGGTGCTAACTCACTTACTGCCATTTTATTCCATAGATACGTGGAACCCCAAAATACGTATATAGAGAAAAAGGCCAAACCAATAAGCAATGTGCTTCTTTTCATAACCGCAAAATTAGCAGAATAAGGGGTACTTAGCACTCGAATTACCATAGATAATCCTTATTTATAGACAAAAAAAAAGCCCATCTTTATAAGATGGGCTCTGTGAGAAATTTAGGGTTTAGAATTAATCTAAAACTCTAACATTAACGGCGTTTAAACCTTTTTTTCCTTCCTTAAGTTCAAATTCAACTTTGTCACCCTCACGGATTTCGTCGATTAAACCTGTTACGTGTGCAAAATGTTCCTGACTAGATCCGTCTTCTGTGATAAATCCAAATCCTTTTGCGTCATTGAAAAATTTTACTGTACCTGTACTCATCTGTAATAATTTAAATTAATAATACTTCTTATTTAATTTCAAAAGCCTTTCCACAAGAGTATTCACCATGTAAAGCTCGCCATAACTAGAAAATGATAAAAAATAAATAAGAAATCCTACTAAATTTTATGATCATATGATCCAATCATATTGCAAAAATAATACTTTTAATTGATATACAAGTAAAATTATAAAAATTTGGCATCTTATTCCCAATGTTCAGCACTTTTTGAATGTAATATACTGATATTAAAGCTTTTGTAATTATATTAGGAGGCGTGATTTTGTGAAATAAAAAAGCCATTTCACAATTGAAATGGCTTTATATATAGTTACTTAAATTTAAGCTTCTTGTAAATCCTTTTTAGACTTGCGGTATAAGAAGTTATGAAAGATATTACGCTTTCCGAATCGGTAGCGGTTATCTGCATTTACTAATTTCTTAAAAATCTTTACATCTACCCCAAAATACTCATAGGTCTTCCCATCTGTAAATGTAACTTCAAGGACACGTCCTTTATGATCAAAATCCTGTATTCCAGTATTGGTAGTCGTCTCTGTGTATTCATCTATGTTTAACTCCTTTGTCTCTGGAGCTATACTCACTAGAAAATGATACCCATCAATAATTTCACGACTCATTACTTCAGCCTCTTCCTTCTTAACATCTCCATCTTGGAATTTATCAGGATGCCATTCTTTTACTAGATTGCGGTAACTCTTCTTTAACTCTTTAAGGTTGATGTCTTTCTCTACGTTAAACATCTTTTTATACTGATTGATACGCTTCATGTGCTCCACTTTTTAAGGCGGTGCAAAAGTACGTTATTAATAAGGTATCCCAATGTTAAATAATGAACACTTATTGAAATCAATACTGCACCAATTAGAAGTAGCTATGGCTATAGCATTTATTGGGTGAGAGGAGAATCTTTATAATCTTGCTTTCGCGAAAGCAAAACACGTATACCTCCTAATGATAAAAGCTATTATTTAACTAGCCTGCGCAGTGCCACCCATTGCTTCATCATTTCTCGAGCATCAGTAGCAGGATAACCTAAAACAGTTTGTCCAGCTTTTACATTATTAAGGACACCACTTCCTCCGCCTACAGTTGCACCAGACTCTACAGTAATGTGGTCATTAATACTTGCGCTTCCTCCTATCATAACTCCATCACCTAAAGTTACCGAGCCAGCCAGACCACTATGTCCTGCCATCACACAAGACCTACCCATAACTGAATTATGACCTATTTGCACTAAATTATCAATCTTACAACCGTCCCCTATAATGGTCGAATTGAATTTTGCGCGATCTATACAGGAATTTGCCCCTATCTCAACAGCATTACCTATCACTACATTTCCTATATGAGGAATTTTAACCAATCCACTACCATCATCTGAAGGGCAATAACCAAAGCCGTCTGCTCCTATGCTTACATTCATGTGAAAAATACACTGCGCTCCTATTTGAGAACGCTCCCGTATCACTGTTCCTGACCATGCCACTGTTTGTGGCCCAATAATCGTGTCGTCAAATACACTTACATTGTGGTATAGCACAACCCCGTCACCCAGTACTACATTTTTACCTACGTAACAATGTGCTCCTATTTGCACCCCTTTTCCTATAACAGCCGTTGTATGTATAATCGCTGTAGGATGAATATCTGTGTCAAAAACAGGCATAGGCGGCTTAAAAGCCTCTAGAAGCTTTGCCATAGCGAGATCTGCATTTTTAACTTTTACAAAAGCCCGATTATCTCCTGGCTCTAAAACTATAGTGTCGCTGATAATAGCAACGGAAGCTTTTGAATCTGCCCAAAATTTAGCGTACTTTTTATTACCTATAAAAGTAAGATCTGTAGAAGAAGCATTTCTAATCTCCTCTACTCCTGTAATTTCAATAGTTGTGTTGCCTAAAAGTTCTCCGTTTAGAAGCTCGTTGATCTGTTGCGCAGTGAATGAATACATATATGTCAATTAAATTTTAAAAGAAAGATTTGAAAACACCTTCTAATTGTTATAAAAAAGCTGTGGAATTTAAGGACAGATCTATCGCGATTCTTCAACCTTAAATAAAACAGCAAATTTACTGCTTATTTATAATAACTAATTTTTAAGAGACTTCATGTCTATAACAAAACGATATTTTACATCATTGCCTTGCACACGCTCAAAAGCGGTGTTGATTTCATCCATATTGATCATTTCTATATCACAAACGATGTTGTGCTCTCCACAGAAATTTAACATTTCTTGCGTTTCTTTCATACCACCGATCAAGGAACCGGCTACTCTTTTTCTTCCCAGGATCAAACTGCCCCCATGCATAGGCTCTAAGGGCTCAATAGCTCCAACCATGCACATCGTTGAATCGCGTTTCAATAAACTTAAATAAGGATTGATATCATGTTTTACAGGAACTGTATTCAAAATAAAATCAAAAGTACCTTGATGTTCTTTCATCTCTCCAGCATTCTTTGAAATAAGTACACCATGAGCTCCTAGTCTTTTTGCATCCTCTGCTTTACCAGGTGAAGTTGTAATCATAATGGTCTCTGCACCCATTGCCGCTGCAAATTTTATTCCCATATGTCCCAAACCACCTAATCCTACAACACCTACTTTATCTCCTTTTTTTATTTTCCAGTGATTTAATGGAGAAAATGTAGTAATTCCAGCACACAATAAAGGAGCTGCTGCTCTGAGATCTAAATTCTTTGGAATACTTAATACAAATTTTTCATTAACCGTAATACTAGAGGAATAACCACCAAAAGTATGATCACTTTCTGCTCCACCTATCCTGTCCTTTCCGTTATAAGTACCCGTCATTCCGTTTTCACAAAATTGCTCTAGATCATCTTCACAGGCACTACACGTCTGGCAAGAATCTACCATACAACCTACTCCAACAATATCTCCTACTTTAAACTTAGATACCTTGGCACCAGCTTCTGTAACTTTTCCTATTATTTCATGGCCAGGTACAATAGGATACTTTGCATTTCCCCAATCGTTATTTTTTGCATGTATATCACTATGACACACTCCACAGTAAAGAATATCTATTTGCACATCAGTGTCAATTAACTCGCGACGCTTGATGGTCATTTCTTTTAAATCGGCATTTTTATCTTTTGCTCCGTAAGCTTTTACTTGTTGCATAGTTTGTTATTTAAATTTTTAATAGAATTTGATTATCTGTTCAACGTTTTTTTTAGGGGTTTCCATATAGCTATTTCTCCTTTTTTCAATATAATAAAGAAAACACTCTTTTACGGTTAATTATGAGTTAATACGTTTGTATAATTATCTAAATGCTTGATCCTTCTCTGGCGTTCCTAAAAAGCAGGCTTTCCGTAGAGCACTTTACAGCGGCACTCAAAACACTTAGAACTCCGAATTTTCAGTTATTTCTTTTTCCTTTTCTCTGCGTTAAAATTTGCAAGGCTAACAGAGGCTGTGCTTGAAAATTTATGCCTTGATCAAAGAAAAAATAAATCTGCTGAATTCTCTGAAAACCTAAATGCTTTGAGTATATCTTTGCTTCTTAAATCAATTTTATGTCGTTACATATTGTTCTCATCGAACCAGAAATACATACGAATACAGGAAATATAGGCCGTTTAAGTCTTGCTACCGGTTCTCATTTGCATCTCGTAAAACCTTTTGGGTTTGAACTGACCGACTCGCGATTAAAAAGAGCTGGCCTGGATTACTGGCCACATATTGAACTTTCTATTTATGAGAATACTGCCGATTTTCTAGAGAAAAA
>NZ_JBLIGN010000101.1:0-7848 GCF_047636915.1 Nonlabens sp.
GAAACTTAAGATTAGGAATATGTGCGCAAGCTTCAGTAATTGCGATACTCTGCTTTACTTCAAGCTCGTAATCGGTCTCTTCTGTTAGTTTATCTTCTACTTCAGAAAAATATCTTTTAGAGTCCTCTCCTTTGAGGTTGAACATTTTAATAGCGAAGGGCTTTACCATCGCAAGATCACTTCCTATAGATTCTGCTACTCCTGGATATTGAATTTTTATGGCGAGTTCGGTACCATCCTTCGTAGCTCTGTGAACCTGGCCAATGCTAGCGGCGTTTACAGAGTCTTTAGAAAATGTATCGTAAATTTCTTCAGGAAAAGCACCTTGATATATTTTAAATGTCTTTCTAACTAATGGAGCAGATAATGGTGGTACGCTAAACTGTGCGAGACTAAATTTCTCTACATAAGCGCCTGGTAACAAGCTTTTGTCCATGGAGAGCATTTGCGCTACTTTAAGCGCGCTGCCTTTTAAACTCTTTAAGCCGTCATAAATATCTGTGGCGTTATCTTCGTCTAGAGAAGAGCGGTCCATGGATGGATTCACTGCTTTTTTAGAATAATACTTGATATAGTTGACACCTATTTTGGCTCCAGTTTTTACCATTTCTGATGTACGACCTATTTTACTGGTAGGTATTCTGTCTAATGTTTTCATAGTGCAATAGCGAATTCGTAAGGTTTAATTATGAATTCTTTAATTTGTTGTTATCACGCTTTCGTCCGGAATTACCTCAGGATAAACTTCTGTTTTCCCAAGAAAATAAAAAATGAAACACATAAGAAATATGAAGATCAATTTCTATAAGGAGTAATTTTGGTTCTAAACTGTAGCTTTGATGTATTAGGCCATTCTTTCTTTCCATAAAAACTTTCCAAAATCAAGAACAGCATCTAAAGGAGTGTTATCAAAAACATCAAAAATGGTGTTTACCGATTTCTCAATAGCCATGTCCGTCTTTTCAAAACCAGCACTGTCGTCATCCATCCAGAATTTCATAAGAAATAACATTTGGATCCAGGCGCCTTCGCTGTAGATCGTTTCAGAACGTTCTAGGATAATGTTGGTTTTATCCTCATTGCGCTGCATGATCAAGTCTTTAGCAAAATTTTTAACGTGCTTGCGCAAGCCTTTCAATTGCTCCATATTACTCATGGTATTCTGGTTTTCTTTTAAGGTATAAAGAACATAACTCCTATTAAGGGTTAAAAGCTCAAAGAAAGTATAGAAAAAGGTAAGCATCTTCTCCCTATTGGAAAAATGATCATATTCCTCATTTTTATGAGCAACGTCCATAGTCATGGTAAAGAAGGTATTCCAGATGTCTTTGCTCAAACTGTCAAAACTACCGAAGAATTTATAAAACTCCTGCTCCGACATGTTGTTGTCCTTAGCAAATTTATAAACAGATTTAGGCGTTCTTTCGTGCTCAAGAACATAATCCATATAGGCAGTGATGATATCGTGCTTCGTGATTTCTCGTTTTACGATTTCTTGCTTAGCAATGTCTTTTTTTGCAGGTGTTTTTTTTGCAGGTGTTTTTTTAGGAGTTGCCATAATCTAAGTCATTTGTGGTAAAGATACGATCAGTTGAACTTATTGTATAATATGTTACAGCAAAAGTATGTTAACCTTTAGTCGCCTTTTTTAGGTAAAACTTAGGGCAACAGTGTAAAAAACCCCTTTCTATATTTTAGAAAGGGGTTTTAATGTTCAAGATAAACGTCACTTGTCTTTTACTAAAGACCATTTATATTTTTACGAAGTTGCGTAAGGTTTATGAAAATAAAAGAGAGTTTTATATCTACTCTTACTGCCACAGCATTAGTAGTATTGTCACGTCACTGGTAATCGATGCCGTCCGCTAGATCAAAACTAGAAAAAGCAGTTATTTTTTTTCATACCTACCTTAGGGATGACACTTGTCGGTCTACTAATGTTTAAATTATCACTACTTGAATAGGTCATTCAGTCAGGAACGCGTTGAAATTCTAGCGCAAAGTAATTTCCCGTATCGATGGTTATGGATTTGCCTTGCTCTTTTCTTTTCTCGCGATTATAATAGTGTTTAGGTTTCAAGACTTAGTGTGTTGGTCGCAATAAATGGAGTCTTGGGATTTAAAACATTCTTATAAAAACTAAATTATTGTCCAAATTCTAGATGGATCAATACTCTTTAACTTATTGGTTTCCAATTCATCGCTTTGTGTATTTGTCAAAAAGCTACACAGCAAGGTGTAAAGGAAAATAAATTTTTCATAATTGGAATACATTAGATTGTGAAAAAATTAATCCTATGTTTTGTTGTTATTGTGTTAGTTGTCTGATGGACGACTTCAGAACAAGCTGATCTCGATCTTTACAGGAAGTTTATATGATGAGCGTGTGGTAAACACTCTTGGAGTCAAAATTAATTTTTTAGGTGCGCCAGACGGTACTTTTATACCGGTATATTCAGATCACTCTTCTTTCAAACTGAAAGGAGTTTATTCCATTACCGATCATCAAGCTGCATCATCAAATCAATCAGAAATATATGTTGCAATAAACTATGATGTTCAGAACAATACGCCACACATTGAGGAGGAAATTGAGTAGGGGACATTTTCCATCACTAAAAATACAAAAGGCACTTACGTTTCTAAAATTGATAATGCTTTGGTGGATATGGTTGGTAATGACTTTACACGCGGTTACGCCGGAGTTTTAACAACAATAAGTCCATAAAAAAATCCCTTTCTAAAATTTAGAAAGGGATTTTCAAGATTATAAGGAATCGTGAACTACGGTCTGTTTGTTGCCACGGGTTCTTTACTGACCCACGTGTTAACTGCTACAATAGCATTTTCACTATAATCTACTTCAGTAAGTTGGTCGTTATTCCAGAAAAACCATTTACCTGCTTTTCTATTGTTCTTATACTCTGCCTTAGCAGTTTTTTGACCATCAGCATTATAGCTAATCCACTCACCGTGTCTTTTATTTTCTAAGAATGTTCCTGTTTGAGCAACCGCTCCATTGTCATGGAAAAAAGTTGCTTTAATCACTCCATCTTCCATCTTTTCAAAGGTAGGTTTTACCTCCTGTGCCATTGCAAATGTTCCAATTGCTAATGCGCATATTAAAAGAATATTTTTCATCATCTTGTGCTTTTATATGATTCAAAGTTAACATTAAAAACATGTTAAACCAACATTTAGATAACATTAAATTTACATTAAATCTATAAGTAATTGACTATGATATAGATAACTAAATAATAAACGTTTCGTAATCGATAAAAACGAGGTGTTTTTAATCAAATATTTGCCTTTTCCTTTTGTATTTATGTCTGAAATCGGTTTATTTTTGCAGGTTTACTAGAAGTAATAATTATGTATAGATCACACGATTGTGGCAGCCTGCGTGCTAGCGATATAAATAAAGAAGTAACACTTGCCGGTTGGGTTCAGAAAAGCCGTGATAAAGGTTTTATTGTTTGGGTAGATTTAAGAGACCGCTACGGTATTACTCAGTTGCTTTTTGATGAAGAACGCACTGAAAAAGTACTTATTGAAAAAGCTCAAAAACTAGGTCGCGAGTTTGTGATTCAGGTAAAAGGAACCGTAATTGAACGGGTATCTAAAAATAAAAACATCTCCACTGGTGAAATTGAAATCCTGGTGAAGGAATTAGAAATTCTCAGTGTGTCTAAAACGCCTCCTTTTACTATTGAAGATAAAACAGATGGTGGAGAAGAGTTGCGTATGAAATACCGCTACCTTGATATACGCCGCAATCCAGTGCGAGATAATTTGATTTTCCGTTCTAAAGTAGCGATGGAAGTACGTAATTTCCTGGCAGGCAAAGATTTTATAGAAGTAGAAACTCCTGTATTGATCAAATCCACCCCAGAAGGTGCTCGTGATTTTGTGGTGCCTTCTCGCATGAATGAAGGTCAGTTTTATGCCTTGCCACAGTCACCACAGACCTTTAAGCAATTGCTTATGGTGGGTGGTATGGATAAATACTTTCAGATAGTAAAATGTTTCCGTGATGAGGATTTGCGCGCAGACCGTCAACCAGAGTTTACACAGATAGACTGTGAGATGTCTTTTGTGGAGCAAGAAGATGTCTTGAATGTCTTTGAAGAAATGACACGTTATTTATTGAAGAAAGTGAAAAACGTGGAGGTAGCGCAATTTCCAAGAATGACCTACAAGGAGGCGATGGAAAAATACGGTAATGACAAACCAGACATTCGTTTTGGGATGGAGTTTGCTGATTTGAACGCTTTCGCGAAAGCGGGAGAATTCAAAATATTTAACGAGGCAGAGCTTGTCGTAGGGATAGCGGTTCCTGGTGGTGAGAGCATGACACGTAAAGAAATAGATAAATTAATTGATTGGGTAAGACGTCCACAAGTAGGAGCAACCGGAATGGTGTATGCAAAATACAACTTAGACGGAAGCTATAAGTCCAGCGTGGACAAATTCTACACACAAGAAGACCTTGCAAAATGGGCAGAAGCCACTGGAGCAGAGCCTGGAGATTTAATTTGTGTAATGTCTGGACCAGCTCATAAAACGCGGGCACAATTAAGTGCATTGCGTATGGAAATGGCGGAGCGATTGGGGTTGCGTAATTCAAATGAATTTGCGCCATTATGGGTGGTCGACTTCCCACTTTTAGAATGGGACGAAGATTCAAAACGTTACCACGCGATGCACCATCCATTTACTTCTCCTAAGCCAGAAGATATAGAGAAGCTAAAAACAGATCCTGGAAATGTGCGAGCAAACGCTTATGACTTGGTGATGAATGGAAATGAAATAGGTGGTGGATCTGTAAGGATATTTGATAAAGAGTTGCAAGCTTTGATGTTTGACCATTTAGGCTTTACACCAGAAGAAGCTCGTTCACAATTTGGTTTCTTGATGGATGCCTTTGAATATGGAGCACCTCCACATGCGGGGCTAGCATTCGGTTTTGATCGATTGGTAGCTATTCTAGGCGGGCAAGAAACCATCAGAGATTTTATTGCTTTCCCTAAAAATAACAGCGGTCGCGATGTCATGATCGATGCGCCAAGTGCTATTGATGACCAACAGTTGAAGGAATTAAATTTGAAAGTAACCGTTTAGTTGGTGAGTCAGGGAGCGATAAGTCTTCGAGACTTTCAGACTTCTGTTTTTTCAAATAAGCCAGCATGAAGGCTTTCGAAATGCATATTTGGTTTTCAGCTATGCGTTTTGAGTTAGGGAGTCCTTCATTTTTGGAAACCTCACTCTTATAGTGCTTATACTATGCTTGTCAAAGGGGTAAGAAAAAGTTGAGTTTTTGAATATAAAAACATCAGTCTTAGAGAGCCTTACACATCACCTTGTCCTGATAGACAAACAGTGATTTGGTATATGGAGTTGATTGAAAGGCTCTCGAAATGTGGATTTAATGAATATAATTATATGGGTTTTTTAAAATTTCTTGGAATGTTACTCCTGTTTGCTATGGCAGCAATTGGGGCAGGATTTTATACTATAGATCAAGGTGACCCTGCTTCTGGTCATAAGATGATTGGTCTTTCTACCTTGTTTGTATTCTTTGTGATCATGCCTTTATTTATATGGACCCGCTATAAAGACAAAGACCTGAGTAAATTCAATTTTAATCAAGGTAAAAATGTTGACGATGATGATGATGATGATGAAGACTGGGATGTGGATGATAAAAGTAGGCTGAATTAGAAATTAAGAAGACCGAAGTAAAGAATAGTTCTAAGGTCATGAGGCTAGTAATCAGAAATCGGCTCATCTATAAAGGCCCAAAATAGACGACCTTTTGCAAACGTGACCTATGTCTTTAAATCTGGTTATATAATGAGGGATGTACGAGAGTTAAGTGGCGCAGTACCTGATCATATTAGAGTAGCTAAAGATACATATGGTGAAATTAGTTTAAGTTTAATGTTTTTAGTGGAGGGTCTAGAATTAAGGTATGATAAAGGGCTTAAAATATCCAGTTAAAGAATACAAACTACCCTACTGACGGCCAGTCCTGAGATTATAAAAGTAAATCGATGCTTTAAAGGATTTTTTAAAAGTGAGGGTGCTTAAAGTTTCCACCGTTTTATATCACAGAAAAATACAGCCTTTAGTTCCCGTTAAGATAATTCGTAAATGGCCTGTTCTAGGTAACGTATAAATTGCGTTTATGGATAGACCAACTGTGTATTCAAATGTAGCGCTCCTCTCTTTAGATATTTTAGATTACCTTCCCATTTAGCTCTAAAGGACAAAGGATTCTAAAGGAATGAAATTTTTTAAAGTAAATTTTACTCGGGGTATAATATCCATCTTCAGGATCCAAGTTTCCGACGGAGATTCAGAGATAAAAGCTAACAAAAAAGAAAAACACCATGCTATTTTCAAGTAAAAGTTAAACGTGATATAAATGTTGACATTTGAGTTTACTGTCGTTAAATTATACATATTATCAGTAATATCAATGGAAGTATCAAATATTTAAAAGACAATTTGGTAATTACTTGACCATATTGCCGACTTTTGTAGAAGTATAAATTTAGATATGAAAAAAGGAGTATTAATGGTAAATCTGGGGTCTCCAGACAGTCCTAGTCCAAAAGATGTAAAGAAATACCTCGGTGAATTCTTAATGGATGAGCGGGTAATTGATTTTCCATATGTGTTGAGAGCGATTCTTGTAAAAGGGATAGTTTTAAATACAAGGCCTAAAAAGAGTGCTGAGGCGTATGGTAAAATTTGGTGGGAAGAAGGAAGTCCATTAATTGTCCTCTCTGAACGTTTACAAGAGAAGATAGATTCTTTTACTAGTATACCTATAGCTCTTGCCATGCGCTATGGATCAATGTGTATAGAAGACGGTTTAAAAGAGTTACACGATCAAGGTGTGGATGAGGTACTGTTGATTCCATTGTATCCACAATACGCTATGGCAACTACAGATACGATTCAAGTTCTCGCAGAAGAACTGCGTCAAGAGAAGTTTCCACACATGTCGTTTACCAACATGCCTCCTTTTTATAACCATCCTGACTATATAAGGGTGCTGTCAGAATCGATTAGGGAGTCTCTTAAAGGTAAGGACTACGAGCATTTACTATTTTCTTACCATGGTATCCCAAAAAGGCACATCAAAAAAAGCGATATTACAAATTCACATTGTAAAATGGATGGTAAATGCTGCTCTACGCCTTCACCCGCGCACGAGTTTTGCTACAGCCATCAGTGTAAAGAGGTAACTCGATTAGTAGGGGAATACTTGGAAATGGAAGAAGGAACATTTTCTACCAGTTTCCAATCTCGTTTGGGTTTTGACCCATGGTTAACTCCCTATACGGACCGTACGATCGAAAAAATGGGATTAGGAGGCACCAAGAAAATGGCAATTGTTACTCCAGCTTTTGTAAGCGACTGCCTAGAAACGCTAGAAGAGATCGCTATGGAAGGAGAAGAGATTTTTCATGAAGTAGGTGGAAAGGATTTTCATGTTATCCCTTGTTTGAACGATCGTGAAGATTGGGTAAAAGTACTTTCTCGTTGGATAGATGAGTGGGCTATGAGTGAAGTAACGGCATAAATGTATATCTCATATACATAATAACAAAGGCTTTTCAGAATAATGAAAAGCCTTTGTTTCATTATAAAATCTAAGCTTTAAGGTCTGATTTAAATGACCTAAAAAAAACAGCAAAGTATTTTTACAGCACATGTCTACAAAAACACCCAGCAAATCCCAACTTTTAGGAACAGAAACGATAACTAGTTTGTTGATTAAGCAAGCAGTTCCTGCGTCTATTGGTATATTAGTGATGTCACTTAATATACTGG
>NZ_JBLIGN010000102.1:0-7786 GCF_047636915.1 Nonlabens sp.
TAGAGTAAAAATAGGGAATCTTAAAAAATAATCAGATAATTTAACAAGACTATATATTCTCTTCCTGTTTGCCGTAATCATTCTTACAAATTTTGGACTAGTGCATCTCTAGGAGTTAATAATTTTTCCCCAGCTTAATTATTGGTTTTGAACACAAAGTTAAAATAGGCTTGTAAAAAGAGGATTAAGACTTTTCTAAGAATTTCATAACTTGATCAATTACTTCTTGAGTATACAGACTATGACCTCCTGTTTGAGAGCTATAGGTAGTGGCTTGTGGCATGGTTGCTGCTATTTCTCCCATTGCTTCAAAGGGTACGATCAAGTCGTCTGGATGATGAACAATTAAGGAAGGCACATCGATCTTTTTAGCAAATTTTGCAGCACTAAAGTCCTCTATGTAATAGCCAAATTTATTTTTTAGTAGCGCATTTAGACTTTCATAAACAGAGTCATTGAAACTAACTAGACTCTGGTAACCGCGCATGATTACTTCTAATCTGTTAGGACTTCCTAGAAACACAAACTTTTCAATAAAGTCATGACGGTTGCTGGACTCTTGAAAAATAGTAGCCAGGGCTCCTACGCTATGAGCGATCACTATTTGTGGTTTATATAATTCAATAGTAGTTTTGATTATCCTAGAATAAATCACAGCAGTAAATAAAGAGCCGTCACTGTTACCATGAGCTGGAGCATCAATACTAATGATGTTGTAGTCCAGCTTTTGCAGTGGTTCAATTAAATACTTCCATCTAAAACTATTGGATTCCCAGCCGTGATTAAGTAAAACGGTAGGTCCAGTACCTTTCCAGTGATAGATCATAAAAAGACCATCTTCAAAAGCTATTTGTTGTGTTCTTGCCGTAGAAAGAAATGCTGCTTGATGATCTAAAACCTTGCCTTTTCTAGGAATACTAAAAACCCTAAGGGCAAGAGCTGCTGCTTTCTCCTTTGATATTAAATGCAACATATTAAAATAAAAGCCATATAGTTTAGGTATGGCTTTTTGCAGTAGTTTTTTCATAAATAAATTCCTTACCAGGATACGAATAGGTACTGTGGTTTTGTATCATCTGGAATCATGGTTTTTTCAATAGAGGCATTTATGTCAAATTTCACATCTGTAGGTAATTTATCTTTGGAGATAGAGAAGTAAAAATTCTCGTCATTTACCCAGATCACGGCATCGTCGATCATATTATCTACGCTATTGATCTTGTAAGCAGCATTGATGTCTTTGAAGGAACTACTTTTAGTGATTCCCTTAATAGTGGTAAATCTTTCGTCTCTTATGATAATATTTTCAATGGTGGCAGTACTGTCTAAAGCCTGATTAGGAGTAAGAGTCAATAAATGCGCTCCTCCTTTTTCAAATATTTCTATTAGGTTAGCACCATTGCTAAATTCATCACCTTTTACAGCTCTGACGATACTATCGTTTGCATAAATGCTGTCCAGTTGATATACTTTCATATCGCTAGTAAGATGGCCTACACGATTTTTACTCCATTCAAAAGGATCTTGCTTTTTTGTACAACTAGCTAAAGCTAGTATTACGGCTATTAATGCGATTACTTTTTTCATATTCTTGTTTAAAAATGGCAAATTACAATTGCTGTGCCAACTATACGAGGTTTATTTTAACTATTTTGGTTTTCTTATTAGTATTTTAACTCTTACTATCATTTCAGTGCTTTCCTTAAATCTCCGTAACACTTTTTATAAAAGATGCTCTGTTAAGCACATCGATAATAGGGTTTTGATGTGAGCCAATTCTTGAACTTGTTGGAGTACTTGCCATGGCCTTTTCATTAACAGCTGGTTTCTTTACTTCCTTTTTGTTTGCGTTTTCTGTTTGTTTTGAAGTATTTCCTCTGCACTTTTTTCTGTATATGTCTTTGTTGTACTTGTCAGTCAATTCAGAATCCACTATCAGGTCGCTTAATTCCCTGTCGGTAATGGCTGCGATGCGACTTTTTGGGAGCGCGTAGGCTATTAGTTGCAAGTGGACTGGGTCTTTCCTCTTTATATAATGCGTTTATGAATGTCTCTCCTATTCCAATAGAAGTACGTATTCTTGCGGTATCGTAATAATCTGTTTCAGGATAGTTTTGCGTGATGAGTTTTAAAGCTTTTCTGTCTTTTGCCGCAAACGCTCTTGGCGCATGTTGAATTTTAAGACCTAAATGACTCGCTATGCCTTTTGGAATATTATTTTGATTTTGAGCAACAAAATAAAGGCTTTCTTCTTTAGAGCGTATGTGTTTTAAAACACTTCCTATTTGACCTCGTAAAGCCTTACTTGCGGTATCAAAAATTAAATATGTTTCATCAATATACAGGATACATCCGGGTTGATCCATAGCTCCTATCTCTGGAAAGGTAGCATAGATTTCAGCCAGTAAACTCATCCTAAAGGTAGAAAATAATTTAGCTCTGTATTGAATATCGGTCAGTCTCATAATAAAAACGTTAGTATTTGTATCACGATTTTTTAGTACCAATCTTTTACATCAAAACTACGTTCTCCCAAAAAAAAAGCGCTGCCCACCTTGCTGATCTAGTTCTATAAGCTTTCTTAAATAGCTGCTGTAAAAGAAGTAGAAATACGTCCGTACTCAGATTGAAACGCCTCTTTCTCTACTCCAGTAGCATAGTGTACTGCCTTTTTAAGATACTTTAGGTCAAGTAAAGGCAGTTAATGATCATCACCGTATTTAAAAATAACCGAGATAATTACAGCTTGGATTTCTGTAACGTCTAAAATTCTGGACAACAACACAGGGCATTGCTCGCTCACGGCAGCTCGCATTCTAATTCCTTCTTGATCCAAGAAAGTCATAATTTCAACAGGTGCCCTTTTTTTCATGAATTCTAAGCCTGTCTTTTTATGACTTTCGTCAATTTTTTTGTATCCAAACTTCCAGCTTTGATTCCATGAAGGTTTCCTTTTATATCCAACAATAAGGTTGGGATTCCTTGCTGAGAGGATTGCTCTGCGATAATTTGAAGTATTTTTGTTTTCCAGTTGCTGCAGCCTTTGCTACTCTGCTAGGTCCGTTTATGGTTTTTAAAGGGATCTTTGCATAGGTGTTGGTCAAAGTTTCTCCATCCAGCAACGCCACGCTCATAAAAATGGAAGCTCCTTTAGATCGGCACATTTCTGTAATGTCCTTAAAAAGCTTCTTTTTTGGACATTCATCTGTTTTTTAATACTGTAAAAGTACAGAATTGATCACATATTTAAAATTCAGGACGTTTACCACTCGTTAAAATAGTTTTAAACCGGTTGAAGCTTAATGAAAACAACTGCTAAAACGTATCTTTGCCGCATGCTAGAAAAAACCCTACAGCAACAAGTAGAAAAAGGTACTATGTTGCCATTGATGGAAGAATTTTACACGATTCAAGGTGAAGGATATCACACGGGTCGAGCCGCTTACTTTATTAGAGTAGGTGGTTGCGACGTAGGTTGTCACTGGTGCGATGTCAAGGAAAGTTGGGCGCCAGAAAAGCACCCGCCTACTGGAGTAGATCACATAGTTGCAAACGCAGCTAAATACAGTAAAACTATTGTAGTGACCGGTGGAGAACCGCTTACTTGGAACATGGAACCACTTACGACCGGCTTGAAAAATGCCGGACTGGACATCCATATAGAAACCAGTGGCGCATATCCGCTTACTGGTCAGTGGGACTGGATTTGTTTATCTCCTAAGAAAGCAAAAATGCCCTTGCAAGAAGTCTATCTATCAGCACACGAGCTTAAAGTAATCGTTTTTAATCGTCATGATCTCGCTTTTGCGAAAGCGGAGTCAGAAAAAGTATCTTCTCAATGCAAGCTTTTTTTACAACCAGAGTGGTCGGTGCGTGAAAAGATGATTCCGTTAATTACAGAATTTGTAATGGAAAATCCAAAATGGCAAGTCTCCTTGCAGACCCATAAATATTTGAATATTCCCTAAGAGCTGACCACTGAAAATTCAAGAGTTGCCATTGTTTCCACCCATCCCAAAAATATAATAGTCCCTCCTTTTTTGTTTCACAAAACTTATGGAGAAAGACTCTATTTCTCGTGGAGATGGAATTATGTACACAATGGCTTTTAAGATTGTAGTGTGTTCCTGATGGTGCGGTTGCCGAATTAAGAATAAAACTTCATTGGTTTTTGCCTGGAATCTTGTAAATAGAATAGCTGCCAGTTTGGAACAGTTGATGGTCAATCATTACATCCTTATAAGAGGTAATTTCTGTTGCTTTATTTGGTCCAGTTCTCCGTATCTGGTCATGCGGAACAAGTGAACTAAAAATTTCACGGTCTCTTTTAGAAAGCCTGCTATGGATCAAACTAGCAACAGCGACTTTATTTGAATCCCTTTACAGGACATCCAAAGGGCTTTTATCGCAGTCTTTAAAAGTAAGTGACCTGTCTTTTTGTGCGGCACCATAAAAGGCAGACAGTAAAATGACTTATACAGGCGTAAGGTTTTTTATGTGGGAATGGTATGTATTGGAACAGGTGAAAAAATCATTATTAAAGCTGGTAGCCTATTAATAATTTGTTAATAACTTAGAGCGGTATTTGTGAGGTAAACACCTACATACATTAGTGGTTTCTTATCTTTGTTTATCATGCATTTTTAGAGTAAAAATCACATTTATTTATGAGCGAAGAAAATAAAGGTAATTATGGCGCAGATCAAATTCAAGCGCTAGAAGGTATGGAGCATGTGCGCATGCGTCCTTCCATGTATATAGGAGATGTAGGAATCAGAGGATTGCACCATTTGGTTTATGAGGTGGTAGATAATTCTATTGATGAAGCACTTGCCGGGCATTGTAATCACATTACGGTCCAAATTAATGAAAACAACAGTGTCACCGTAACGGACGATGGTCGAGGCATACCTGTGGATATGCACAAGAAAGAAGGCGTGTCTGCATTACAAGTGGTGATGACTAAAATCGGTGCTGGAGGGAAATTTGATAAAGATTCTTATAAAGTTTCTGGTGGTCTTCACGGTGTAGGTGTAAGTTGTGTAAATGCACTTTCTGATCATTTAAAAGCAACGGTTTACAGAGAAGGTAAAATATGGGAACAAGAATATGAGCGTGGTAAAGCCATGTATCCCGTAAGAGCTGTAGGAGATACAGATAAAAGAGGTACTGATATCACTTTTATTCCTGATACCTCTATATTCCAGCAAACTATAGAATTTAATTACGACACTTTAGCTAACAGATTGCGGGAGCTTTCTTTCTTAAATAAGGGAATCAATATCATTCTTACTGATGCTAGAAGGCAGGATGAAGAGGGGAATAACATCACAGAGACTTTTCAGTCTGAAGAAGGTCTTAAAGAATTTATACGTTTCCTAGATGATACACGTAGTCCTATTATTGAAGATGTGATCTCTATTGAAGGGGAGAAGAATGGGGTTCCTGTTGAGGTAGCCATGATTTACAATGATAGTTACTCAGAGAATTTACATTCTTATGTAAATAATATCAATACCCACGAGGGTGGAACCCATTTAGCGGGTTTCCGCCGTGGTCTTACTTCTACTTTAAAGAAGTATGCTGATAGTTCTGGTCTTTTAGATAAATTAAAGTTTGATATTTCTGGAGATGACTTTAGAGAAGGTCTTACAGCAATTATTTCTGTAAAGGTGCAAGAGCCCCAATTTGAAGGACAGACGAAGACTAAATTAGGGAACCGTGAGGTGACAAGTGCCGTTTCTCAAGCGGTTTCTCAAATGCTTGAAGATTATCTAGAAGAGCATCCTAACGATGCCAAAACGATTGTTCAAAAAGTAATTCTTGCAGCAACAGCTCGTCATGCAGCTCGTAAAGCTCGTGAAATGGTACAGCGTAAAACCGTGATGAGCGGTGGTGGACTGCCAGGGAAACTTTCTGATTGTTCTGAAACAGATCCCACACTTTGTGAGGTGTTTCTTGTTGAGGGAGATTCTGCAGGCGGAACAGCAAAACAAGGCCGTGATCGTGAATTTCAAGCTATTCTTCCATTAAGAGGTAAAATTCTTAACGTTGAGAAAGCAATGCAACACAAGGTTTTTGAAAATGAAGAGATTCGTAACATCTATACAGCGCTAGGAGTAACTATAGGAACTGAAGAAGATTCTAAAGCACTAAATCTAGATAAACTGCGTTATCATAAAGTAGTAATTATGTGTGATGCTGATATTGATGGATCACATATTGCTACCTTGATTCTTACTTTTTTCTTTCGTTATATGAGAGAATTGGTAGAATTAGGATATATTTATATTGCCACACCACCTTTGTATCTCGTCAAAAAAGGGGCTAAAAAACGCTATGCTTGGTCAGATAAAGACCGTGATGAAATCGCTGAAAATTTTGGCGGTTCTGTATCAGTGCAGCGTTACAAAGGATTAGGTGAAATGAACGCAGATCAGCTTTGGGATACCACAATGAATCCTGAATTTAGAACCCTACGTCAGATCACTATCGATAGTCCTGCAGAGGCTGATCGGGTTTTCTCCATGTTGATGGGTGATGAAGTGCCGCCTCGTAGAGAGTTTATAGAGAAAAATGCTATTTATGCAAATATTGATGCTTAACGATGAATACCTTATAGCAAAAGAAAAGTCCTTGTTTATCAAGGATTTTTTTAAAAAAAAAAGTAAGCTGATAGCATTATTGCGGATTTCCATATAACTTTATACATCCAAATGTTTCTTTGACACGTATTTATAATCTAAACTGATAAACATGAAAAAATTAATTGTATTAATTGTTATTATGTCCAGTAGTTATTTAGCTAGCGCACAAAACGGATTCTCAGATATTTTGGCCGCTGGTGCAGAAGCAGCAAATAAATATGCAAATTCTTATACTGCTCCAGCCGCCGAAGCATTTACTTATAATCTTGCCTCGGGATGGTATGAAAGTGGTAAAGTGCTGGATCCGGGTAAATTTAAATTACAGATTAGGGTACAGGGTACATTTGCCCCAGATGACAAGAAATCATTTGTTTTAGATCCATTAGAATATGAGCGTATCATACAGTCCAGTTATGATGCTACTGGTAATCCATCTGCAAATATTTCTGTAACTTTTGGAGATGGAGGTACCACTCCTAGATCAGTAGGAACGGCATTGGGAGAGAACGATCCAGATCAGACCCTTGTAATAACCAGTAGAGAATCGACCACCAATTTTCTACTGCAAGAAGATATGATAACACTTGCTCAAGGAATTGGAAATGCTGGATTTGATGTAGTTCCTGCTGCTTTTTTTCAAGCGGGTATCGGGTTAGGTGCTGGGCTAGAGTTTAAAGCGCGTTTTATTCCAAAAATAGAAACAGGAGAAGTAGAAACAGGGCTCTATGGGGCTGGATTGCAATGGGAATTTACGCAGCTTTTTGCACGGGAAGACGGAACTGCTAATTTGCCAGTTGCTGTATCTGTTTTAGCCGCTTTTACACGTTTAGATGCTTCTTACGATTTTGAAGATGGCGCTGTAGTAGAAGGAAGAGATCAATTGCTTGAAACAAAAACAAATGCATTTACCGTGGCTGCAATAGCGAGTACTAAATTTAAAGTACTTAACTTTTATGGAGGTTTAAATTATGTGACAGGAAACTCAACAACTGATTTAAAGGGAACCTATACTTTTAACTCCAGTACTGTAATTTTCCCTGTTTCTAGTACCATAGAAGATCCGTTATCATTAAAAAGTGACGTCAGCGGTATGTTAGGTACACTAGGGTCAAAACTCACTTTAGGCGCTTTTAATCTCA
>NZ_JBLIGN010000103.1:0-7545 GCF_047636915.1 Nonlabens sp.
GTCCCCACCCTAACCATCACCATCAATAACTAAACCTTTTATTAAATACGTATAACGAACAAACATTAATAAACTGCTTAATGTCAAACTAACCAACAATCCAATCCAAATACCATTCAAACCGTAGGTAAGGTACTGACTTAAAAAATAGGATATAGGTAAGCCCACCAATCCATATGCTACAAAACAAATCAAACTAGGCACCCATACATCCTGCATTCCCCTTAAAACTCCTAACATGACTACTTGAAATCCATCACTCAACTGAAAGAATGCTGCTATCAACAAAATATTAGCAGCTAATTCAATAACGTTTACGTCATCTATGTATATCTGAGGCAACTGATTTCTAAATATTAGAAAACAAAATGCAAAGACTACTTCGATGATAAAGGTCAAAAGAAACAATGATTTAGCAATCCTTCTTAATTCAGATATTTGATTCAAGCCTTTTTGATTGCCTATTCTGATAGTTGCGGTAACGCCCAGACCTACTCCGACCATAAAAGTTAATGCGGATAGATTCAACGCAATCTGATTTGCTGCCTGACTATTTGTACCTAATGTTCCTGATAAAATAATCGCAGCTGTAAAAAGACCCACTTCAAAAAACATCTGTAATGCCGTAGGAAATCCTAAATTAATTAGTTTTGTTATGATATCCGAAGAATAAGATTTCAATACTAAAAAATATTTCTTGAATTGTTTTCTACTAAGAAGTAATATGAGAACTATTATGACCATGGCAATTCTAGAAATAAAAGTGCCTATCGCCGCACCTTCAACCTCTAATCTTGGAAACCCGAATTTTCCGTAAATAAGTAAATAGTTCAACAAAACATTAATAACATTAGCAACTATAGAGGCTATCATCGAATACATAGTTTTAGATAAACCATCTACAAATTGTTTGATTGCTTGAAACATCATTAAAGGAATTAAAGAAAGAGCCACCCAGCGCATATAAGGGATTGCCAATTCCACCACCTCTTTAGGTTGATCGAGCATATAAAGAATAGGCTCACACAAGAACATCAATAAAGTCAATAGAATTCCCAGCACCAAACAAAGTAAAAAACCGAGATGAAAAACCGACTTAACTTTTTCTGAGTCATCCTTAGCATCAGCCTCAGCAACTAATGGTGTAATGGCAAAAGAAAAGCCTATTCCTATAGAAAGAGCTATAAATATCAAAGCATTCCCCAAAGAAACAGCTGCTAAAGGTGCTGCTCCCAGCTCACCTACCATTATATTATCAGCTAAAGCTACTAATAAATGTGCCACTTGACCTACTATGATAGGAACAGCAATCTTGAGATTCTTAGGAAATTCTTTAGTGTACTCTTTTAATACCATTATCAAATATAAAAAGGCGTAAAAGTAATTAGATTGTGTACTAAAGAAATGTTCTAGTTGATTCTTTTATTAACTATTCCATACTGATCAAACAAGTAAATTAAACTAGTCATAGTAGCAGCTCCTAATTCTAATTCTCTTTTATTTACTGCATCAAAAGTATCGTTAGCAGCATGATGGAAATCAAAATATCTTTGAGAATCAGGCCTTAAACCTGCCAATACGGTACCTCCCTTTCCTAACGGGCCTACGTCTGCACCACTGCCTCCTCTTTCAAAGTAATGGATTAGATAAGGTTTAAAAAGAATCTTCCATGAATTTACTGCTTTCATTTGATCATCATTTGCATCAAAACTAAAACCTCTAGGACTAAAACCTCCTGCATCGCTTTCTAATGCAAATATGTGATTCTCATTTTTTAGCTCAGCTTGTCTAGCATATTCTCTAGCTCCTTTTAAACCGTTTTCTTCATTCATAAAAAGAACAACTCTGATCGTACGTAAAGGTATATAGTTTAATGATTTCATTGTATGCAGCACTTGCATGGATTGCACTACGCCAGCACCATCATCATGACTGCCATCACCTAGATCCCAAGAGTCTAAATGTCCACCTACTAATATAATTTCATCAGGGTACTTACTACCTTTAATTTCTCCTATAACATTATAACTCTCCACATCTCCCCAAGAAGTACAATCTTGCTTCAAATAAAACTCCAAATTCCTATCTATGGCTAAAAAAGTATGAAGCTTTTCAGCATCATTTGTACTTATTGCCGCCGCTGGAATATAATTCTCAATAGGCAAATCGCCATAGCTCATGGAACCTGTATGCGGATAATCATCTAATCTCAAATTCATGGATCTAACTATTACAGCAACCGCTCCATATTTTGCTGCTTCCTCTGCACCGCTATATCGTTGATTCACACAGCCACCATAGGCTTCAAAAGTTTGAATTTTAGTTGGATCCATGGGACGGTTATAAAAAACGATTTTCCCTTCTATTTCTTTCCTTCCTAAATCAGATAGCTGTTTCAAAGAAGTAACTTCTATAACTGGAGCTTTAATTCCTGCTTGTCTGGTTGGTATTGAACCGCCCAATGCACATACATTGACATTAATCGTAGACAAGTCATTCAATTGCATATAAGCAAATTCTGGCGTACCTCTGCTCCATTTAGGTACCATTACTGATTGCAACTCTGTGCGCATAGTAAATTTTTTCAGCTCCTTTTCAGTATACTTTACTGCTCTCTCTGCCTGTATAGAGCCGGACAAGCGTCCTCCTATATTATTGGACAAATAATCTAACCATTCGTAACTTTTAGATTCTGTAAGACTAAAATCATAAATACTTTTCATCATTAAAGAATCTGCCTCAGATGATGATAAGGATTGCGCTTTCGCAAAAGCAGAATATGTTAAAATAAAAAATCCTAAAGCATATATATTATTCATTTTCTAGTTCTTTAATGTATTGATTTATTTTTCCAGAAATCTCATCATCTAATTGAGGGGCTCGTATATCTATCTTTTGAGACAAGGCTTCAAAAAGTATTTTTGCTACTATAAGTCTAGCAGCAGGCTTGTCATCTGCTGGGATAATGTGCCATGGAGCTACATCTGTATTTGTATGACGTATCGCATCTTCATAGCATTGCATATAAGTATCCCATAATTTACGCTCCTTCAGATCCTCTTTTGAGAATTTCCAGTTTTTCTCCGGAGTTTTGAGTCGCCTTAACAACCTGTTTTTTTGTTCTTCTTTACTTAAATTTAAAAAAAACTTAAATACAAAAGTTCCATTTTGAACCAACTCTTTCTCAAAGTTATTAATTTGCTGATACCGCATTTTCCAGAACTTATCATTCGCATCTTCTGGACCATTGAATTCTGGAAGCTTCTCTGACATGAGATACTCTGGATGAACTCTAGTTGCGAGCACATTCTCATAATGAGTTCTATTAAAGATACCAAAATGCCCTTTAGGCGGCAACGCCATATAATGTCTCCATAAATATCCGTGAGACAATTCTAGACTTGTAGGAACTTTAAAACTATGCTGAATTACGCCACGCACATTAAAATCCTTAAAAACCTCTCGCACAAGACTATCCTTACCAGAAGTGTCCATGCCCTGAAAACAAACTAATACGGCATGCTTATCATGAGCATAAAGTCTCGCTTGAAAATCTGCTAGGTCTCTCCTTACGTTATCTAACTCTTTTTCAGCTTCTTTTTTAGAAAGTGCCCCTTTTGGAAGTGTTGATAATTCAGAAAGTTTAAGATCTTTTCCTGCTTTATAATCTGCTGATAGCATGTGTTTACTTATTTACTGGCAAAAAGTTTTACATCCTTCTCGCTAATTTGTTCACCACCTAAAATAATTAAACGTTCCACAACGTTGCGCAATTCGCGTATGTTACCCGTCCAGTCATACTCCTGTAGTAATTTCAATGCTTTTCCTTCAAATTTTTTAGCCGCATTCCCTTGCTCTTTTGCAATTTTTTCTGCAAAATAATTGGTCAGAAGTGGTATATCATCTCTTCTATCATTTAGCGAAGGTACATGTATCAAGATAACAGCAAGTCTGTGATATAAATCTTCTCTAAATTTTTTATCTTCTATTTCTTGCTTTAAATTTTTATTCGTGGCGGCTAGAATCCTCACATCCACTTTAATATCCCTATCGCTGCCCACACGCTGTATTTTATTTTCTTGTAAGGCTCTTAAAACTTTTGCTTGAGCCTTTGAACTCATATCTCCTATCTCATCAAGAAAAATAGTTCCACCATTAGCGGCTTCAAATTTTCCTGCACGGTCTTTATTAGCCCCTGTAAAACTCCCTTTCACATGACCAAAAAGCTCACTTTCAATGAGTTCACTAGGAATAGCAGCACAGTTGACTTCTATAAAAGGACCTTTAGAACGATCACTCTTTTCATGTAGCCAGTGCGCGACAAGCTCTTTACCGGTTCCATTGTGACCCGTTATAAGAACTCTAGCGTCTGTAGGAGCTACTTTTTCAATAATGTTTTTGATAATAACTATGAGCTCGCTCTCCCCTATCATCTCATAATTCTTACTCACTTTCTTTTTTAACCGTTTATTTTCTACCACTAGACTATTCTTATCTAAGGCATTACGAACCGTATTCAATAACCTATTCAAATCTGGTGGCTTCGATATGTAATCAAAAGCACCTAACCGCATCGTATTTACAGCAGTGTCTAAATCTCCATGTCCAGATATCATAACAATAGGGATCTCTGGCTTTATTTTTTTCATAGCCTCTAGAACCTCAACACCGTCCATTTTTGGCATTTTTATATCACAAAGAACTAAGTCATAATCGTTATCCCTTATAAGCTCTATACCTTCAAGACCGTCTGCCGCCTCAGATACATTATAATTTTTATTTTCTTCAGATAAGATTTTACTTAAAACGCGGCGTATTGCGCTTTCATCTTCTATTAGGAGAATATTTGCCATTGTTATATTTTAAATTTTAAGCCTACACGAGAGTAAAACGTGTTGTTATCATTAAGTGTGACTACATCATTACCATTATTATCTCTTAAACGTATATCATTTATAAACGTGTAACCCGCATAAATATAAGCCGAAATATGTTTAGTAAAGTTATGTTCATATCCCGGACCAATCATGGCGACTAGCATTGAAACATTCTCAGCGACACCTCTTGTTGTAGGTTGGTCATTTTGAATATTTGCATAAAACCCATCTAACCTAGCATATAATTGCACATTGTTCTTTTCATTGAATCTGTACTTAATATTCATCTTAGGAGCACCTATGGTAAAACTCCATTTTTTATTAAGCTCCCTATAATAGTTAAGATACGGCAATGGAAATGGTCTTCCTGCTGTAGTATTATATTGAACGCCAATAACTAACCGCCATGGTCTACCACCATCTTCCCGCTTCCTTTCATTTTTGATAACATACAAACCTCCTGTAAAAAAGTAATCATCACTCCTTGCTTTTGCCTCGTCAAAGTTAGACGCGGCAAGTATTCCTGCTCTACCACCAAATCTCCAATTATTCTTCATAGGAAACGTGTAACCTACTCCAACTTCAAAACTTTCATACCGATCAGACCCAAAGTCTGTCAATATAAAATCGTCTTTTACGATGTATTCCACATTTCTATATTCCAAAAAAGGCACCACATAAGTCCCTTTTTTTACCTTAAGCGGCACATTTGCAAATGCCCTAAAGCGTCTAAAACTATTATCAGAATTACGTTGCGGAAAATAAGTATACTCTACTCTGAAAAGATCTGTTCCTTGAGGGTAGGCTTTCGCAAAAGCGAAAACAAAAAAAAGAATCGAACCTAATCTAAGAATATCACTTTCTTTAATCATCACTTGTCTTATCTGATTCAATATCAGGGAAAGATCGCGAGATGATATGTAAATCTCGTTGTGGGAAAGGAATCCTAATTTCATTTTCTCTAAATGCTTTATCTATTGCAAAGCGTAAGGCACTCTTGATGCGCGGGTCTGTAAAAGGATCTCTTATAAAAAAATAAATACCAAAGTTTAAGGAACTATCCCCAAAATCATTGAACATAACAAAAGGCTCTGGACTTTTAAGAATTCCTTTTTGTTCCGTAGCACATTTAACCAGTATCTTTTCTACCAATTCTGTATCGCTACCATAAGCGACACCTACCTGGACGAATTCGCGAGTTTTGGGATGGTTTTGAGTATAATTATATACGGACTCCGACATAAAAAGATGGTTAGGGATAATTAATATCTTATCATCCCTTGTAACGATTCTAGTACTTCTTAATTTCACCTCAAATACGCGTCCTATTTTACCATTCATCTCTATAACGTCATTTACTAAAACAGATCGATCTGTAAGAATGGTGATTCCAGCGATGATATCTTTAAACAAGTCCTGTAAGGCAAAACCTAAACCTACAAATAGCGCTGCACTAGCAGTTAATAAACCCGTTAATTGAACACCACTGGAATTTAAAACAGTAATAATTACTATAATGTAAACTATATAATTAAAAAACTTAAAAACACTTTCAAACTTCAGCCTATTTGGCGCATCCATTTTACGTGTCACCACTTTCCTGATACCTCTCAGTATAAGAGTGGTTATTAGAATAGCGAGAACAGCAAGAAGTAGCATCCAAGTGTCAAAATGGAAACCGCCTTTCTCACCAGATGGTATGATCTCATAAGTAAAAAACTCTGCTATTTTATCCCAATCTATATCCATAATTAATATCGGAGCCATTTATAAAGCTCTTTCCAAGTTGTTTTTTTACCGTACATTAAAATCCCTATTCTGTAAATTTTTGCCGCTAGCATAGCCACACCTATTATACTTACATAGAGCAATAACATACTGATTGCAATTTCCCACCAGGCAATTTCACCAAAAGGAATTCTCATCAACATTACAATAGGAGATGTCAATGGTATATACGAGAAAATCACTGCCGTAGTTCCATGTGGATTATCCATTACAGAGAAGAAACCTACATAAATAGCAAGCATTAATGGCAATATTACGGGCAACATAAACTGTTGCGTATCTGTCTCATTATCTACAGCAGCACCTATAGCAGTATATATAGAAGCATATAAAAAATACCCACCCATAAAGTATATAAAGAAACACAGCAATAATTTAAGAATAGGCAGTTGTGCTATATCGTTAAAAATCAATTGCATTTTACTTATGTCTTGAGCTTGTGCAATAACATCAGCACTTGCAGGGTTAGAAAATGCCTCTGCTCCTAAAAATGTGCTAGCAACAACCAGGAGTATTGATCCGACTACTACCCAAATAATAAATTGAGTTATCCCTGCAAGTGATGTTCCTGTGATTTTACCTATCATAAGATATATAGGTTTTACACTACTTACTATAATTTCTATAATGCGACTGGTCTTTTCTTCTATGACTGATCGCATGACCATGTTACCGTATATAACAATAAACATCATCAATAAATATCCAGAAGCGCCACCAGCAGCAATTTTAACCCATCCTGACATTTTACTGGTTTTTTCACCTGTAAAGTCCTGTACTTGAATCTCATTATTTACAGTAAGTTCTTCAATTTTATGAAGATCGATAGCAGCATCTTCTAGATTATTCTCTGTTGCTTTCTTATTCACCTTATTCTCAA
>NZ_JBLIGN010000104.1:0-7483 GCF_047636915.1 Nonlabens sp.
TATCAGAACATTTATTGGATGGTGCCAGAACGGCGATAGCATATACTTGAAATTTCTTATACAGGTTGGAGTACGTTTTTAAAGCAATTGGAGCAGAGCCATTAGAGCCATGAACCATAAGTATTAGCGGTTTTGTTGCGTCTTCAACTACTATAATATTTATTTCCTCATAATTTGCACCTACAGTTTTTACACAAATTATATTTGGAGTTCTTCTAGCTTTTCATGATAAAGACTTAAAAGCTGTATTTATTTAGAATCATTCCATATAGAGTGTTATCTTTGCTTTTATTAACATAACATCTAAAACAGCACATACTGCGATGGCACTTATAGGGCGAATTTTGCGGGGATATTTTCCTTCAGAAATCCCTCTGGTAACCGCTTTAATTTAGCGCTTATTGAATCGGGTTTACTTCAGTGTAATAGAGGTGTACAAAAAAAAGATAGTCATAGTACACATTGCGGTATTGCTGTGCCTATTGTTCTTATAGATTTAATAAACCACTTATGGCAACGCTAAGGAAGAGAGAAGACGATTACTAAAGAAAGAGTCTTAGTAATGATTATGACGAAAGGAAGTTACTATTTATAGCCATATTAAAGTTGGTAACTCCAACTTTTAAAAATGATGGTACTTATCGAATTTTTGTTTTACAAATAAATTATGACCAGATGAGTGTACCAAAATTAAAAGTATACAATAACAGATATTAAAAGATATAAAATGAAAAAAAACATTCTTATAGCTCTAGCAACTATTGGTGTTTTGACGTCGTGTAAAAACGAAACAAAAGAATCTAAAAATAAAGAAGAGCCCTTAAAAGAGGTAAATGTTTATACACATAGACATTACCCTACAGATCAAAAACTCTTTGCTCAGTTTAAAAAGCAAACAGGTATTAGAGTAAATGTAGTTAATGCAAGTGCAGATGAGTTGATGCAAAAAATGATACAAGAAGGAGAACAATCTCCGGCAGATGTTCTTATTACTGTAGATGCTGGAAGATTGGTAAACGCAACAGATAATAATTTGTTACAACCTATTTTTTCTGAAATTTTAAATACTATCATTCCTGAACACCTAAGAGCTGAAAACGGCGAATGGTATGGACTTACAAAACGTGCCCGTGTCATAGCATATGCAAAAGATCGTGTTCAACCAGACGAGTTATCAACTTATGAAAACCTCGCAAATGCTGATTGGAAAGGTAAAATATTAGTACGCTCTTCTGGAAATATTTATAACCAATCGTTGATGGCCTCTATCATTGCAAACAATGGAAAGGAAGCAGCAAAAGCTTGGGCAGAAAAGGTGGTAAGTAATATGGCACGCAGTCCTAAAGGAAATGATCGTGACCAAGTAAAAGCGGTGGTTGCAGGTAAAGGAGATATTACCATTGTAAACACCTATTATATAGGAAAGTTACTAAACTCTAAAGATCCAGTTGAAGTAAAAGCAGGTGAAAGAGTAGGAATTTTTTTTCCAAACCAGAAGGGACGTGGGACTCACATAAACATAAGTGGCGCAGGGGTTGCTAAATACGCGCCTAACAAGGAAAATGCTATCGCTTTTATAGAGTTTCTAGCAAGTAAAGAAGCACAAGAAGTATTTGCAAAAGCAAATTATGAGTATCCCGTAAATCCTGCTGTTTCTGCATCACCTCTACTTATGTCTTGGGGCACCTTTAAAGAAGATTCACTTTCATTATCCGAGCTAGGAAAAAATAATAAAAGCGCAGTACTACTTTTTGATATTGTAGGCTGGAAATAATAATTTTTAATTTCTAAGGGCATTATTTCGATTCCTAAATTTTATATCCGCCGAGACACAGATAGATGGTCAATATTTACATTGATTATTATTATTTTTGTGGCAATTCCAGTGATTACCATAGCTATAAAATTGCTGATGGGTCCCGGTGAGAGTTGGGGTCATATTGTAGATAATGTTTTGCTGGATTATAGTTTAAACACCTTGTATCTATGTGTTGGATGTATCATTCTCACTGGTTTTTTTGGTGTCTCCTCGGCTTGGATTGTGAGTAGATACCATATCCCGTTGGGTAAAACCTTGGAGTGGACGCTTATTCTACCGCTCGCTATGCCCTCTTATATAACAGCATATGCCTACGCCGGTCTATTTGATTACGGTGGAACCTTTCAGCGTATTCTTGAAAGTATAGGTTTACCAGCTGCGAAATTGAATGTTATGAATATGTATGGCCTGATTGTGGTACTTAGTGCTTCCTTATTTCCGTATGTATATGTAAGCGCGCGTGCGGTTTTTTTATATCAATCAAATCGCCTTATTGAGGCTTCAAAAATGCTTGGAGCTGGAGAAACTAGAACCTTTTTTACCATTATTCTCCCTATCGCAAGGCCAGCTATCGTTGGCGGATTAATTCTGGTTAT
This sequence comes from Nonlabens sp., assembly GCF_047636915.1. GTDB lineage: Bacteria > Bacteroidota > Bacteroidia > Flavobacteriales > Flavobacteriaceae > Nonlabens. The sequence continues at coordinate 2,416 of NZ_JBLIGN010000104.1, forward strand.
TATGGAGGTTCTAAACGATTACGGAGCTGCAAAATATTATGGTATATCGACATTCACCACAGGAATATTCAGATCTTGGTTTTCATTGGCAGAACCAGCCACAGCCATATATTTATCTGCATTATTACTTGTAGTTGTTTTTCTATTGCTTTATTTGGAACGCAAGCAACGCGGTAGTAAAGGATATGCGACGCTTACTAAAAGTGCCGTGCAATTGCCAAAATTGAAGGTTTCCAAAAGTCGTGCTTTTTTACTTTCAAGTATTGCAAGTATTCCGGTCATCCTTGGGTTTGTGATTCCAGTTGGGCAATTATGTTATTGGGCTGTATTAACCTATGCCGAAGTTTTGAACGCATCTTTTTTAAAGATTGCTTTGCAAAGTTTAGGTATCGCAGTAATTACAGGCATTATTACCGTATTTTTTGCGCTATTAATTTTATACATTCCAAAATGGAATAGACTAAAAATATTAAAAAAAAGCTCGCGAATAGCCATTTTAGGATATGCCATTCCTGGTGCTGTAATAGCTATAGGGATCATGATCCCTACCTTAGCTTTAGACAAATGGTTGATAAAGATAAGTAGTCAACTGTTACATATAGACCCAGGTCTACTAATTAATGGTACTATCTTTATTTTGATTTACGCCTATGTGATACGTTTTATGGCAGTTGCTTTTAATCCTCTAAAAGGAAGTAGCATAAAAATAAGCGAGGGTCTCGCAGAGTCGTCCCAATTACTTGGCGCTGGAAAGCTTAAAACATTTTTTAAAATAGAATTGCCGTTGCTAAAGACGGGGCTATTCAGTGCTTTTATACTTGTCTTTGTTGATGCAATGAAGGAACTACCGCTTACTCTTATTCTAAAACCTTATGATGTAAATACACTAGCAGTAAAGGCGTACGAGTTTGCAAGTGATGAACTTATTTTGGAATCTTCTATTCCTTCCCTTTGTATCATTGCTACAGGTGTGATTCCCATTATCGTATTGAACCGTTTGATATTAAAATAATAATGGAACCAAAGCATATGGAGGTTTTTGAAGGACAAAGGGCTACCGGCAATAAAGAAAAACTATTGTCGCAGTATAATCAGCGCTGGAATACAGATACATGTGATCCCTCTGAAGAGATGCTCGCTTTCGCGAAAACAAAATTAGTTTTGTACAAAAAAGTCTGTCTAATCAAAGGTGCTGTGGACGCACTAGAATTGAAGGAAACCTATGACGCTGACACCTTGTTTCTAGTACTTCATTTTTTAATTGATGACGGGGAAAAGGTCGCTTTAATTAAAGACACTGTACAAAGACTAAAGCCTGGCGGTACCTTGCTCCTATTTGATATATCTGATGGCAAAAAAGAACTTTTAGATACTTTTGTAATACAGAACGCTCTATTTCAGCAGCACTGGAGGCCAAGGGACATTGCTAAAAGAAAAACACGAATTACGACGCAACTACATGCAATACCCTACCAACGTTGTGAGGAATTATTACAAGAAGCAAGGTTTACAAAAACTGTAAAGTTTCATCAATTCACGATTTGTAGTGCGTGGATAACCACAAAAACATAAAATAATTCATGGCTACATTATTAACTATAAAACAATTAGAAAAGTCCTTCACAAAAGGAAATCCTATTGTTACGATTAATTCACTTTCAATGCAACGAGGAAGTATTCTCGCTGTTGTAGGAGAAAGCGGGAGTGGAAAAACTACTTTAATGAGATTGATTGCGGGATTAGAAACACCTACCAGAGGATCCATTGTAATAAATAATACAATCGTCACAAATGATAAAACGTTTGTAACGCCTGAAAATCGGCAGATAGGAATGGTATTCCAAGACTATGCGCTCTTTCCACATCTCACGCTTTATAAAAATGTAGCATACGGACTTTCCAAATCTCAAGATATCAATGCACGAGTATCTGAGGTACTTCAACTTGTGGGACTGGAAGGCTATGAAGAACGATATCCGCACCAACTCTCAGGAGGTCAGCAACAACGGGTGGCACTTGCAAGAGCACTAGCACCTGAACCCGAGTTACTTATACTCGATGAACCTTTTAGTAATTTGGATGCTTCTTTAAAATTGCAACTCCGTAATGAGGTATTTTCCATATTGAAAAGTACAAATGTAACAGCGCTTTTTGTGACTCATGATATCGAAGACGCGATCGCAATTGCAGATGAGATTGTTGTACTTAAAGAGGGTCATATCAAACAACAAGGCAATGCAGAAACTCTTTATAAAGCACCAGAAAACTTATACATTGCTTCTCTTTTCAGCGCAGTACTCGAACTTAATGAAATACGTCTAAAATCTTTTGGAATTACACCCGAGAAAGGGAAACATTATGCGATCCGTCAGTGTGATTTTCTTGTGAATCAAGAATGTAGTTGTATGGCCCAAGCTACCATTGTTAAGAGTGCTTTTCAAGGAGGGCATTATGTCAATACCTTAAGAGTTCCCAACGGTAATGTTCTTAACTGTATTTCTCAACAAAAGTTAGGAGGTATCGTAAATATTGGATTTCAACGGGATACACTGCTTACCTTTGAAAACCCCGAGCACACTTGATTTTTGATACTATGCGCCATCTCGCTATGGCTTCCTGGGCAGATGCAAAAGAGTATGGGGAATAGTATTTTTTTATACCCAATCGAAAAAAGAGCATTTACACCTTACTAAACTCGTAAAGTTTGTTAACGAGCAAAGGAGTAAGTTGATAGTACCCGCTTTGGAGGCGCCTTTATTAGTGTTTGAATCATTATACTCACTTTTCGAAAAATGCTTAAAAAGTGAAATTTTTGTTACGGAATAAAATAACACAATTATTTTTGGATGTCTTAAAAACAAGATTTATAAGGTACATAATTTAATGCAGTGGTTTGTCAATGAACAGATTGAATAAGAAGCTAAACATAATAGATGATGCGAAAACGGTACATTACCTTTTTGATAGGGACATGATTGGAATCACGGATGGTGGTCAATCTGATACCTATTCTGGTTCTGATAAAACCTATTTCTCAGAGGATTCTTTTTACTGATTTGGTAATAGATTATTTTTTTATCACAGAAATTGTGTCCCAATTACCGTCCATTTTATGTGCATATTAGTGTCTGGATTAAAAATCTTTATAGAAGAGATTGATATAGATATTACAACGTAATAGGTCTGCCTGATGTGGTTGCCGAGCGCAACTATATAAATCCTAAAAGGCACCCATAAGCCTCATTTATCGGAACCTTTTATACAATGTATGTATGACCTTGACGGGCTCAGGAAGCGCAAAGCATTCCAGATTTAGCACCACCTTAGCATAAAGATAAAGATGTGACCCCCTATTTAGATTATCAATTTTTTAGAATTTGATGAAACCTTTCAGGATTATTTACAACGACAAGACACACTAAATCTAACTATTTAGATCTTTTGCATTCTACCAGAAAGATGATAATGTGACCTATAACAAAGCACTTAGAGGGATAGACGCATCTCATTTGGTGCTAAATATTTTGGCGCCTACAAATCATGGACCTATAATAAGGAACTACAACAAGAGCCTAAAATTTTAAGGACTTACATTTTTATTCACTAAAAATCCTAAATCCTATGGACTCATGTTAAAAGCTTGACCAATATTAATGTTAAACAACCGCATTTCTGAAGTAGAAATTTGTGATTACATATCGTGCCCTCGTCGTTACTGTTGATACTGGGTGTTTACTGTTTATCGATACTTTCATGTAGTTTACCCTTGAAAGAGATTTTTAAACCAGAAATAAGATTTTTTTATTTTTGTACATCTAGAAATTGCAAAATAATAAAAACGCATAACTAACAAATGTCAAGGGTTTTAATTTGTTGCGGTGAAAAGAGTACTTTAGTAAAATTGATGTTGAGGAAAAGAAACTGTTCGGTATTACAACTATTTGGACTTATTTCTTGTGAGATTAATGGGTATAAATCAATGAAAATGATGTGTAGTTAAAATACATAGGCTACTATTTTCAATAGAAATAAGCATGGATTATGTAAATAATAATTCGTTTTAACTTCATTGAATAATAAAAAAAGATAGCATTCATTTCGATTACAACACTAACATCTTAGTATCATTAGAAAGGTTTCAAGTATTTTAAAGGATGAGGTTTCAGTTCCTATTTTTAAAATTTTAAAGCATTAAAATAATTTTACCTTATTGGTGTATAAACACTTAAAAATAAGACGTATGAATCAAATAGTTGTGGCGCAACTTTTATTTTTGTTAAAGGATCAATTTGATTTAATAATGGAAGAGCAACTTATTTCTCTATGTACATCAAAATTGTAAGATCCGTATATACATCAAGAAACGTTTATGAATTTTATGAAATGGTATCAATATTAAATATAAGACGGGTATTACATAAGAACAGTAACTATTAGTTTGCAGAATATCTTTTTCAAAAAAAAAAGGACAATTTACAATTAAAATAAGGTATGGAAACAAATATAAAAGCAAGAAACAATATTAAAATACAAGGTACGGGCAGTACATCTATGTTCCTGGTTCATGGATACGGATGTGACCAAAATATGTGGAGATTTATTACTCCGGAATTTAAAGACGATTATAAAATAATTCTAATTGACCTTGTAGGTTCAGGACAATCAGATGAAAATTCATATGACTATGAAAAGTATAGCACACTTGAGGGGTATGCAAATGATATTATCGAAATTTGTGATGACTTAGATTTACAAGATGTGTGTTATGTAGGTCATTCTGTAAGCGCCGTAATAGGTTTACTTGCCGCCATAAAAAGACCTGCGCTCTTTAAAAAATTAATTATGATTGGTCCATCACCACGATATATGAATGCTGACGATTATTTTGGAGGATTTTGTCGTAGCGATATTAATGATCTTATGGAGACTTTAGACTCTAATTACTTAGGTTGGTCTAGTGCTATGGCATCTGTTATTATGGGAAATGCTGATCGGCCAGAGTTAGCGGCAGAATTGGAAGAAAGTTTTTGTCAAAACAATCCTAAAATAGCAAAACATTTTGCAAAAG
>NZ_JBLIGN010000105.1:0-7451 GCF_047636915.1 Nonlabens sp.
GCGGCAATCTCTGCACTGGCATCATAGAAACCTATAAGGTCGTATCTCTTGCTTTGTTGTAATAATTTAAGGTGAATTTTACCTAGGTGACCAGCACCGAGAACTCCGACTTTAAGCATCATGTTGCGTTTTTGTAAAAATAGCAAAATGATCGGTAAATAATCATTAGGAGAGGGAATCTTGTGCTAATTATCTTTTTAATGTATTGGAAAAGGAAATGAAAGTCTTTTTATTTAGAAGAATTAGAAAAATAAAGCAGGGCGCTGTTGCGGTTACTCCTTTGCTTAAAAGGAAAGAAAGGTATTGTTTATTCTTATAAATTAAAATTACAAGGGTTATTTAGTTTTTTTTACTGAGAATTATTTATTGAAAAAAGATAGGAATAAGCAGTTGAAAGTTGGTGTCTTGCAGCTATTTTTGACCCATCAAAGATAATTATATACATAAAGGAAAACGTCGCCTGTTGGTAGATTTGATGCGTTCGAAAGGAATTCACGATCCAGCAGTTCTAGATGCGATGAATCAGGTGCCTAGACATTTGTTTCTGGACAGCTCTTTTTTAGAGCACGCTTATCAAAATAAGGCTTTTCCTATAGGAGCAGATCAGACGATTTCACATCCTTATACGGTGGCTTTTCAAAGTCAGTTGCTTGAACTTAAAGCTGGAGACAAAGTACTGGAAATAGGAACTGGAAGTGGTTATCAATGTGCCGTTCTGCTAGAAATGAAAGCACAGGTATATACCATTGAGCGTCAAAATGAGCTGTATAAAAAGACCAATTTACTATTTAGGAAGCTGAATTACAGACCGAGGAAATATGTTTTTGGTGATGGTTATAAAGGCCTTCCAGAAGAAGCTCCATTTGATTCTATAATTGTGACCTGTGGCGCTCCAGAAATCCCGCAAACTTTATTGGGCCAACTCAAGATAGGAGGTAGGCTGGTCATTCCAGTAGGAAGCGATCCTCAAATCATGACCTTGATTATACGAGAAAGTGCTACTGATTTCTCTAAAGAGACTTTTGGTGAGTTTAGATTTGTACCGTTTTTGGGCGGTAAGAATTAGAGGTGAAACCTCTATAGAATCTTACTGTTCTTGTGAAGTGCCGAATTCATTTAGCAGATCAACAGGAGTGGAATCAGGGAGCGATTTTGCAAAGAAATAATTAGCAAAATATGCTGCGCCACCGCCTAAAAATGAAACACCGTACATAGCTATTGGAGCTTCGGGAAATAAAACAACGCCTGTAGCGCCACCTCCAACTTCTGCAGCAATCCATGTGATTACAAAAACTGCAATGTACCCAGCTTTTTTGTGTGCTTTTGATGCCAACATTTTACCAATTTTTTTTGATAAATAAATAAGCAAGAAAAGTTCTAATAGGCGCGCTATTTTAGAGTGTTATTATTTAGAAAATTTAAAATTTTAAAATTTCCATCTTAGTTTTACATCAGAAATATATAAAAATCACTTTAATAGTACTTCATTCCATCATGTTTTTATCCATGCGACCAGTTACATGGTGAAAATGTCACTTTAACTTCACTCAAACCTATCGAATATACATTTGGATAAAGAGTTACTGATACCCTTACATCCCTGCTGAGAAAACGTCTTTTAGTTAGCCATCTTTATGATGCTAGCCCTCTTATTCCTTCAGGCATTTATAGAAACAGGGAAATCATCCTAAGGAACTAATGGGTCTCTGGATAAAGGGTTTTTGCATAATTAGTGGTACTAGTCACTGTGGAATTATGGGTATGTTTCTACTATAGCTTGTTGAGGTGTTCTATTTTATTCACTTAAAAATGTAAGAACTGCCGTTAAAAATAGTATCTTAATACCTAGGGATGTTATGTGTGCATAGCACAGGTAGTTTTAGTAATTATATCTGGTCTTATGATGTTAGAGATTGGAAACCTTATTATAAAGAACTATGAAAATAGGTAATCTTTTAATAAAAGTCTTTTGGCACCTATACGAGGTTTTTCTAAAGGCGCTCTTTTTTCTGTATAGCAGGTAGACATAGATGCGATGGAATTTATTTTTATACCATCTAAACAAGTTAAATCAAACTAATATGAAAACACTTTATAAAACTTTGATGTTCATTTGGACTTTTTTAATACTGGGGTCTTGTGCCACTATACCAGCCTCTACATCTGTTCTAAGTAAAGAGATTATTAAAGAGGCAAACGGGATGCATGATTTAAACACCTCTTTAATCAATCAATTATATACCGAGCGAGAGCAACGTATTAATGATTTTATAACGCATCAATACACACCAGCAATAATTAATAATTATGAGCAATTGCTTCCAGATTCTCTTGATTATAAGGTAGCATTACCTCATATACTTCAAAGTATCTTACCTGTAATTAATAAAAAGCGAGATTCACTTCAAGGAATTTTACGTGTAGAGCAACAAAATATTTTGCGCCAATTAAACGCCAATTATGCTTCTTACACAACCTCTACTGCTGTGTTACAAGGTTTAATTGATTCTGCCGTGAAACTTAAATCTTCTGAGAGTACGGCATTAATGGCTATAGAAAACCTTGCCGGAGTATCCCCGGGAACGGTGTCCAATATTGATTTAAAATTAGAAAAATTATTAAAAGACTCCGGTAGAACAGTAGATCAATTACTTCAAATAGCAAACAGTTTAAAAAAATAAGGTCATGAATATCAATTGGGACGCACTTGCAAAAAAGGCAGGACAACAGACAGATCGACAATTTAACGAAGAAATAGCAAAATTAACGAGCTTAAATACATCAGAGATGGATAGGTTTATGGCAGAAAGTAGCATAAGCAATGCAAATGCAGTGAAGGTGTTGCAGGAGATTAGCGATGCCACACGCAGTAACAATCAAAAAGCAGCTGCCATTGCGAGTATCGAAAAAGGCGTTGCGTTTTTGGTTAGTTTAGTGGGTAAGTTGCTTTAAATGGATCAAATTTCTGTTTCCATATGGTAAGCTGATTTCGCTTTCGCGAAAGCGGAATACTGATTTTTTAATCTTATGATGCTTTAGAATTTAGTTTTAGTTGCAGCAGCTCTGTTACCTGTGCTGTTTTATTAAGTTTTAGATCATTTTTTTGCTTTTAATTGGATGGAGATTTGTGATCTTGCAAAGTCACTTTCTTATTAGCGTTATAGAGAAACGCGATATTTCTTATCAGATTCTTAGCTCCGGAGGTTAAAAAAAAATGCGTTACCTAAAATAGCTAACGCATTTTTTAACAGGCTCTTATCCTATAATTGGTAGGGCTCAAGCGACACTACTTAACTTTTCTTCTACTTTGTTGTTTTTTGAGGTCCCTTCAAATTGATTAGAGGTGTTATTTTCTCCACCAGCTTTTAAAGCCATATCGCCTGCAAAAAATGTCTTGTGGTCATCTCCTATATCAGAGCCTGCCATACGTTGGTGCTTGACACAAGAAACTCCTTTGCGTATTTCTTGTCTTTGAACTCCTTTCACATAAGCGAGCATGCCTTCTTCTGAAAAGTATCCTTTGGTGAGGTCGTTCATATGAAGAGCTGTGGTATGATAGGTAGGTAACGTAATTAAGTGATGAAAAACCCCAGCTTCTCTTGCAGCATCTGCTTGGAAGGTTTTTATGTTTTCATCAGCCCGGTAGCATAATTCAGAATCATCGTATGCGGCATCCATTAAATTATTTCTGTCGTAAGCAGTCATATTTTCACCTTCAGAAAGCATTTCTTCATAGGCCTGATTGCGAAAGTTTAATGTCCAGTTGAAAGACGGTGAATTGTTATAGACCAATTTAGCATGAGGCACCTCCTTTTTGATTCTGTTGACCATATGAGCAATTTGTTCCACATTTGGTGTAGGTGTTTCTATCCATAATAAATCGGCACCGTTCTGAAGACTTGTCACACAATCCAGTACCACCCTGTCGATGTTGGAACCCTTTTTAAATTTATACAAACCATTTGCTAATCGCACAGGTCGTACTAATTTGCCTTCCCTTTTAAGAAGAACATCATCATCCTTAGCTTGGTTGATCCCTATTTCTTCTACTTCTAAAAAGGCTAAATATTGAGAAGCTATATCTCCTGATACTTTGCTCACTGGTAATTTTTGGGTAAGACCAGCACCTTCAGAATCTGTTCGGGCTACAATAATGCCATCTTCAACGCCAAGCTCTAAAAACGCATATCTAATAGCATTTAATTTAGCGATAAAGTCTTCGTGTGGAACCGTTACCTTTCCATCTTGATGGCCACATTGTTTTGCATCAGAAACCTGATTTTCAATCTGTATCGCACAAGCGCCAGCTTCAATCATTTTTTTGGTCAACAAATACGTGGCTTCTTCATTGCCAAAACCAGCGTCAATGTCCGCAATAATAGGGACGACGTGCGTTTCAAAGTTGTCAATCTGATCTTGTACCTCTTCGCCGTTTTCAAGTCTTTTAAATAAATCATTTAACTCAATGGCATCTGCTTGACGTAAGAAATCATAAATTTCTTTTATCAAGGCAGGAACAGCGGTTTTCTCATGCATGGATTGATCTGGTAATGGGCCAAATTCTGAACGTAAGGCGGCAACCATCCAACCAGAAAGATACAGGTATTTTTTGCTTGTTGTTTTGTGGTGCTTTTTTACTGCTATCATTTTCTGCTGTGCCACAAAACCGTGCCAGCACCCTAAAGATTGAGTGTATTTAGATGAATCTACGTCATAAGCCGCCATATCATTTCTCATAATGGCAGCTGTGTATCTGGCAATATCTAAGCCTGTTTTAAAACGATTTTGAGTTACTAACCGCGCTACACTTTCAGGACGAACAGTATCCCATGAAGCTCCATACTTTTCTTTAAGCTCGATCACTGTCTGTACTACAGATTTGTAATTTGATTGTGGTAAATTCTTCATAATTTCGTACTATGTTATTTTTGATTAATAATTAGATCCTGTGGATTGTTGCTGCAATCGCAGGATTGTTTTTATAGGTATTGATAGGCTGGTAGCGTTAAAAATTCTTCAAATGGTTCTGCAATTATTAATTCATTGAAAATTTCTATAGCGAGTTTAAATTTGCTGTTTACCATTTTTTCTTCACCCAACTCTTTAATAATTTTTTCTACTTCATCATCAAATAAATCTTGATATAATTCTTTGTTGAACCTTCTTCCATCACCTAGTACAACCTCGTTCTTTAACCATTGCCATACTTGAGTTCTTGAAATTTCAGCAGTAGCGGCATCTTCCATTAAGTTATAAAGTGCTACAGCTCCATGACCTCTCAGCCAAGCTTCCATGTATAAGATGCTGACATTGATGTTTTTTCTAATCCCTGCTTCGGTTACGGTACCTTTGGGTAGTTCTATTAAATCCTCTTCTGTAATAATGACATCCTCCCGTGTGACATGCAATTGATTTAATGCAGGCATGTATTGATTAAATTCTGTCAGTGCTATTTCAACTAAAGCAGGATGTGCCACCCAAGTTCCATCATGACCATTTTTCACTTCGCGTTCTTTGTCTTTGCGAACTGTTTCCATAGCAATGGCATTGGCTTTTGGATTGTTTTTAATAGGAATTTGTGCTGCCATACCACCTATGGCTAGAATACCACGTTTATGACAACGCTGTATCACCAGTTTGGAGTACGCATCCATAAATGGCGATGTCATGGTTACTTGATCGCGATTAGGGACAACAAAGTCTGGATGGTTTCTGAATTTTTTGATATAAGAAAAAATATAATCCCAGCGACCACAATTTAAACCTACAATATGGTCCTTCAATTCATAAATAATCTCGTCCAGTTGAAAGCTTGCAGTGATTGTTTCTACTAGAACGGTTGCTTTAAACGTACCGCTAGGAACCTGTAAATATTCTTGAGCAAATGTAAAAACGTCATTCCACCAGCGCGCTTCTAAATAGTGTTCTAATTTTGGAAGATAAAAATAGGGCGCGCTATGATTACCTAATAAGGTTTTAGTATTGTGAAATACATAAAGACCAAAATCAACCAGACTGCCTGAAGCCTCTCTGTCATTAATTATAAGATGCTTTTCGTTCAAATGCAATCCTCTAGGTCTCACTAAAAGAACAGCTGTATGATCCTTTAAACGGTACGATTTACCTCGTATTGGATCTTCTAAGGATAGGGTCTTTTTGTTTGCATCTATCAAGTTTTGCTGTCCTTGAATACTGTTCTTCCAAGTAGGTGCGTTACTGTCTTCTAAGTCGGCCATAAATGTTTTAGCCCCAGAATTTAATGCATTAATAATCATTTTTCTATCCACAGGCCCTGTTATTTCTACCCGTCTATCTTGTAAGTCATGAGGAATGTTACCCGCTGTCCATTCTTTATCTCTAATATCTTTGGTCTCTTTTGGGAATTCAGGAAATAGACCTTTATCAAATTCTTTTTGCTGTTCCTCACGACTTTCTAGTAACTCTAATTGTCCTGTGTGGAATTTTTCATGAAGTGCGATTAAAAATTGTAGGGCTTCATCTGATAAGATTTTAGGGTAGTAATTATCTACACTAGTGGAATAGGTTAGTTTTCTAAAATTTAAAATGCTGTTTTCCATAACGGGATTGTTTTATACCGCAATAGTAAAACAAAGAACTGAAATAAACAAGCGAACGTTCGCTAAAAACATATATTCGCAATAAATTAAAGTTCGCAAAAACTCTTATATTTGCTCCATGCAAGAAGATTATATTAAATTAATATTTGGATTAAAGTTAAAGCAGATCAGGACGGACAAGAATTTATCTTTGTTTGGTTTATCAAAACTTTCTGGTTTATCTAAGTCCTATTTGAATGAGATAGAAAACGGTAAAAAATATCCAAAACCAGATAAGATAGTTCTTCTTTCTGACAAATTAGAAGTGTCTTATGATCAAATGGTGTCCTTACAACTGGATAAAAACCTAGCGCCGATAGGGGATATATTGAGGTCTAAAATCCTCAAAGAACTACCTTTAGAACTTTTTGGAATTAAAGAGAGTAATCTGATTGATATTATATCAAATGCTCCCGCTAAAGTAAATGCCTTTATTAGTACCATAATTAAAATTGCACAGCATTATAATTTTAGTAGAGAGAGTTTTTATCTCGCCTCAGTGCGTTCCTATCAAGAGGCAAATAAAAATTATTTTGAAGATCTAGAGCAAAGTGTTTTAAAGTTTGCCAAAGCTTATCACATAGATCTAGAGGAGCGAATAAGCTCTAAAGATTTAGAAGACATCTTAATTGAGGAATTTGGATATAGTATCGAGGCTAATGAATTGAGTAAACACAAGGCATTGGGTAGTTTGCGGTCTGTATTTGTTCCTAAAACAAAAACCTTACTCCTTGCTAATGAAATAGACGAAGCGCAGCGCACCTTTATTTATGCAAAAGAACTGGCTTATAATTTTCTAGAGGTTAAAGAACGGTTGTACACGTTTCCTTGGAT
>NZ_JBLIGN010000106.1:0-7298 GCF_047636915.1 Nonlabens sp.
TAGCTTCCTACTTTATCTAGATAAATAATATATAAGCATATATATGGACCACAGCTTTAGGTTATTACAGTTCTATTCGGATATTTGGTTGCTGAAACAACTAAAATGCTGGCCTTATAAAAACGCATCCATATGCAGAATTCTTTATTTTGGGGTTAGGTTCATTACACATTTAGTTTGATAAGAAAAAAATTATTTATGATAGATACTTTTTAGATTTGTTCTTAAGTTTCCTATATCGCTCTTAAATGAACCTAGTTTTCATTGTTAGTAGATAAGCCTTATTGTTATGTGAAAGTAACGTTGTTGGCTTAACAATAAATTTACAAAATAGCATACATCCAAAATATGTACACAAGGTCTTTTAAATCTGACATTAATATTCTTTGCTATACAGAATAGGCTACTACATGCACTATTACGTGCAAGTTGAAATTAGGCACTTGAAGGGTTTTTTTTATGTTGTGAAATGTTTTACGTACAACAACTCGATCATTCAGCTATATTGTGCACGATACTGGGCAATTGAAAAAAGCACATGATTATGCTTAACTTTTCAGAAGCATGTTGGTATAGTTGGATTAATCTTATGGATGGAACTGTTCATCCAAATGAATTTGTCCTTAATGGAAATGATAAAGGGAAAGTCGGTAGAGCGTATAACAGTAAAAAAAAGAAATTCATAACAGCTGTTCAGCTATTAGATAACATGAAAAAAATAAAGAATGTATGCTGTGATAACAGATGACTTGTCTGCTCTATCTCTTGAGTATATATTGATTCCTATCAGTCGAGATCCTGAATTTATGTCCCATAATTGTATAGGATATAGATTTTTGTAAAAGCATAGGATACTACCCAAATTGAAACTAATAATAAAATGAATTTCAGGGATTACCTACTATGATTCGTCAAGTCGGATGGTGTATCAGAACGGCTGAATCACGGCTAGCCTTTCATGACTTTAATAGTTATTTCTAATGCGTTTTGTTGCAGAAACAACAATTTCTAAAGCAAGTCTTTTATTTTCACTAACCTACAGTAAAAAAGATAGTTGGGTTTGATAAAATATATCAAAGAGAATTTACAGGTAATTAACCGCTGACCTTGGAAACATTTTGTTCTACACATAAAAAAGGTGCTGTAAGTTTACATAATGGAACACTGGTACCCGATTATTTTTCTCTTACTATTTTTTCCCATTTCCAGGAACTAGCAAGAGATTCTTCTAAAGAATATTTAGGAGTCCAACCTAAAATGTTACGTGCTTTATCTGTTTGGGCGTAAGCTTCAACTACGTCACCTGCTCTTCGGTCAACGATTCTATAATTTAGCGTTACACCGCTTGCTTTTTCAAAGGCTGTAATTACTTCCATGACCGTAGAACCAGTTCCCGTTCCTACGTTAAAAACTTCAAAGTTCTCTTTCGCTTTTTTATTTAATAATCGAGAAAGAGCAGCAACATGAGCTTTTGCTAAATCTACCACATGAATATAATCTCTAATGGCAGTTCCATCCCTAGTGGGATAGTCATTTCCATACACAGAAAGTTGTTTTCTTAAACCTATAGCTGTTTGAGTTATATAGGGAACTAAGTTTTGTGGCACACCTATTGGCAATTCGCCGATTTTAGCACTTTGATGAGCACCTATTGGATTAAAATATCTCAGCGCGATGGCCTTTAAATTTGGTTTTACTTTGCAGGTATCTCTTATAATTTCCTCCCCTATTTGTTTCGTATTTCCATAAGGTGATTCGGCTGGTTTTATCGGGGCATTTTCTGTAACTGGTAATTGCTCTGCTTGTCCATAGACGGTACAAGAAGAACTAAAAATCAAACTAATATCATTATTTTGGATGTTTTGAAGTAAGTAGACTAAGGCATTGACATTGTTTTCATAGTATAATAGAGGACTATTGACACTTTCACCAACTGCTTTAGACGCTGCAAAATGAATGATGCCTTCAATAGGATTGTGTCTTTTGAAAAATGCGTGTAGCGCCTCTTTATACCTAACATCTATCTTTTCAAATGTCGGTCGTATCCCGGTTATTGAAGTTATATTGTCTAATACGTCTATGGATGTATTAGATAAATTATCTATGATAATTACTTCATAACCCTGCTCTTGTAGTTCTACCACTACATGAGAACCTATATATCCTAAACCTCCAGTAACTAATATTTTCATGGTTAGTAAACTTACAATTTATTATGAAGTCGTTTGAATAAAAAGGGCTGCCATTTCTGCAGCCCTTTAGATAATTCGATAGAGGAAGATTAATCTCTTAATAACCCTCTTGAAATGACTATTTTTTGAATCTCGCTGGTTCCTTCATAAATCTGTGTGATTTTAGCATCTCTCATTAATCGCTCTACATGATATTCTTTTACAAAACCATTGCCACCAAAAACTTGCACTGCCTCTACTGATGTATCCATCGCTGTTTGAGAAGCAAAAAGTTTTGCCATTGCACCACTCATATCATAGTTACGACCTTGGTCTTTATCCCAAGCGCTTTGCATTACTAAGTGACGGGCAGCAGTAATATTGGTATGCATGTCAGCAAGTTTAAAAGCAATAGCTTGATGATTGCATATTTCCGTACCGAAAGATTTTCTGACCTTAGAGTAATCTCTGGCTAGTTCGTAAGCTCCAGAAGCAATACCTAATGCTTGTGCAGCAATACCAATGCGACCTCCAGAAAGTGATTTCATCGCAAATTTAAAGCCGAACCCATCTTCTCCTATTCTATTTTCTTTAGGAACTTTTACATCATTAAAAATTAAAGAATGGGTGTCACTACCGCGTATTCCTAATTTATCTTCCTTAGTACCTACTTCAAAGCCGTCCCAACTTTTTTCTACTATAAAAGCGTTGATTCCTTTATGTTTCTTTTCTTTATCAGTTTGAGCTATTACGATGTAATAATCTGCACTGTTGCCATTTGTGATCCAATTTTTTGTACCATTAAGAACGTAGTGGTCACCTTTGTCTATGGCAGTTGTCTTTTGAGAAGTTGCATCACTTCCAGCTTCTGGTTCAGAAAGACAGAAAGCACCTAGTGATTCTCCTGTAGTAAGCTTAGTGAGGTACTTTTCTTTTTGAGCTTCATTTCCATACGTATCCAGTCCCCAACATACGAGCGAATTGTTAACAGAAACGATTACAGATGCACTCGCATCAATTTTAGAGAGCTCTTCCATAACTAGTACGTAAGAAATAGTATCCATTCCACCACCTCCGTACTTAGGAGATGCCATCATTCCCATAAAACCAAGTTCTCCCATTTTTCTTACTTGTTCTGTAGGGAATTTTTGTAGGTTATCTCTTTCTATAACACCAGGTAAAAGCTCTGTTTTTGCAAAATCTCTCGCTGCATCCCTAATCATCAAATGTTCTTCTGTTAAGCCAAAATCCATTTATTCTTGTATTTTTAGTTATTTTTCCGTTGTGCAAATTTAATGCTATTCTTTACCATTTTCAATATCTTTGACTAATGAATCATCAGTACTATAAGGTTTTAGGAGTCATGTCTGGTACGTCTCTAGACGGAATTGATATCGCACATGTTACTTTAGTATACAAAGAGACTTGGAGCTTTGAGATCCATATAGCAGAAACCATTCCTTATACGCCAGAGATAAAAAAAAAGCTGGCATTAGCTATAACTTATGATAAAGCTGACATAATCAGTTTTAATCAGGAATATACGGCATACCTCGCGGTGCAGATCAATACTTTTATAGAGAAAAACGGGCTCAACAATTTGTTAGCTGTTTGTTCACACGGGCACACTATATTTCATCAGCCAGAAAATAAATACACGTTACAATTAGGGAACCTTCCACAGCTGGCTCAACTTATTAATCAGCGAGTTATTTGTGATTATAGAGTTCAGGATGTAGAGTTGAATGGTCAGGGCGCTCCTCTGGTACCCATAGGAGACCGATTGCTTTTCGGAGCTTATGATTATTGTTTGAATCTGGGTGGTTTTGCAAACATGAGCTTTGAACAAAATGGGCAGAGAATGGCATACGATATATGCCCTGTAAATGTTGTTCTCAACCATTATTCTTTAAAGTTAGGTGAAGAGTATGATTCAGGTGGCGCTTTCGCGAAAGCAGGAACCTTACAAATCTCACTTCTAGACCAATTAAATGCTTTAGACTTTTATCATCAAAAAGCACCTAAATCTCTAGGGATGGAATGGGTAAATCGGAATATATTTCCTATTCTTGATCAGATTGAAAATATTTATGATATTCTGGCTACCTATACAGAACACGTCGCGTTACAAATTGCAAAGCACTTAAAAGAAAATAAATCCTTATTAATAACAGGAGGAGGTACATTCAACACCCATTTACTAGAGTCTTTAGAAAAGCACACCACCGCAAAAATTATCATTCCAAATTCCATTATTGTAGAAAATAAAGAAGCATTAATCTTTGCGCTGTTAGGAGTTTTAAGATTTCGCAATCAAAACAACTGTTTGGCTAGTGTTACAGGTGCAGATCACGATCATTGTAGCGGGCGTATTTATCTGCCTTAAGAAATTCTAAAAATGTTAGTTTCCACTTGCAGCTATCTTATATTTGTGCAAAGACATATAGGTATATGAAAGAACTTCTTAAACGTTACGAAAATGCTAGTCCAGAAATCGTTTTCCACTGGAATGATCCAGAAACAGATGCCGAAGGATGGACAGTTATCAATAGTTTGCGTGGCGGAGCTGCCGGCGGTGGTACTAGAATGAGAAAAGGACTTGATAAAAATGAAGTGCTTTCTCTTGCTAAAACTATGGAAATTAAATTTACCGTTTCTGGTCCTGCCATAGGTGGAGCAAAGTCGGGTATTAATTTTGATCCACAGGACCCTCGTAAAAAAGGAGTTTTAGAACGCTGGTATAAGGCAGTTTCTCCTTTGTTGAAGAGTTATTACGGTACGGGCGGGGATCTTAATATAGATGAGATTCACGAAGTTATTCCTATGACAGAAGATTGCGGCGTATGGCATCCTCAAGAAGGTGTCTTTAACGGCCATTTTTCACCAACTGAGGCAGATAAAATCAATCGCATAGGTCAATTGCGTCAAGGTGTAATCAAGGTAATTGAAAACCCGTCATTCTCTCCAGATGTTACTAAAAAATATACGGTTGCAGACATGATCACTGGTTACGGAGTTGCAGAAGCGGTAAAACACTTCTATAATATTTACGGTGGAGATGTAAGGGGAAAGCGCGCTATTGTGCAAGGATTTGGTAATGTAGGAAGCGCAGCTGCTTTTTACCTTTCCCAAATGGGTGCCAAAGTGGTAGGAATTATAGATCGTGTAGGTGGATTGATTAATGAAGACGGTTTTAGCCATCAAGAAATTACAGAATTATTTCTCAACAAGGATGGAAACACATTGAGAGCCAAAGAATTGATTCCTTTTGAAGAGGTAAACGATCGTATTTGGAAAATAAAGACAGAAATTTTTGCTCCTTGCGCAGCATCAAGACTCATTTCTAAAAAACAAATAGACCAGATGATCTCATCA
The DNA here is from genome assembly GCF_047636915.1 of Nonlabens sp. Taxonomy (GTDB): domain Bacteria; phylum Bacteroidota; class Bacteroidia; order Flavobacteriales; family Flavobacteriaceae; genus Nonlabens. The sequence goes on from NZ_JBLIGN010000106.1 coordinate 5,547, forward strand.
GGACTAGAAGTGATTTCTTGTGGTGCAAATGTACCCTTTGCAGATAAGGAAATTTTCTTCGGTTCTATTATGGAACATACAGATGAGCAGGTAAGCTTAATCCCGGATTTTATTTCTAATTGTGGAATGGCAAGAGTATTTGCCTACTTTATGGAACGTCGCGTTCAAATGACAGATGAGGCTATCTTTAACGATACAAGTATAACCATACGCAATGCTATTCAAAATGCATTTAATAGTAACAGCTCAAAAAAACAAATCAGTTCTACTGCATTTGAAATAGCACTTAAACAAATAGTTTGATGAAATATTTTTTAGGTAACAGTCCTAAGTGGTTCAAGTTGACCATAATCGCCTTTTTAATTTTTAATGTAGCAGGTTACTTTACCTTAAGCGGGATGTTGATGGGTTGGATACTCATAGGCGAATTTATTTTTTGTCTGGCCATGGCTTTAAAATGTTATCCACTACAATCAGGTGGATTGCTAGCCATACAGGTGCTTTTATTAGGATTAACTACACCTGGTGGTCCAGGATTAGAGAGTGGAGTTTATGCAGAAGTTTCTCAAAATCTTGAGGTAATTCTTTTGTTAGTTTTTATGGTAGCGGGTATCTATTTCATGAAACCGCTACTCATGTTTATTTTTGTAAAACTCTTTACAAAAATTAAGTCAAAACTTCTTTTATCACTGGTGTTCGTTTTAATTTGTGCGCTCTTATCAGCTTTCTTAGACGCACTCACCGTAACAGCAGTATTGATAAGCGTAGGAATAGGTTTTTACAATGTTTATCATGAAATCCACTCCAGTGATTTAGACTTAAATAAAGACAATACTTTAGACCGCAAGCAGTTGAGTGGAGAAGCACTAGAGGAATTTCGCGCTTTTTTACGTAGTCTAGTAATGCACGGTGTTGTAGGTACTGCTTTAGGTGGTGTGTGCACTATTGTGGGAGAACCGCAAAATCTATTAATAGGAGGTAAATTAGCGGCTGCAGGAATTATAAGTGTGGACAATCAATTCATTGAATTTTTTCTGAAGATGGCTCCTATAACTATTCCTGTTTTGATTGCTGGTGTAATAACCACAGCTGTTCTAGAAACTACAAAGACATTTGGTTTTGGTCAGAAAATGCCTCCTATAGCGAGAAATATTATAGAAGCATGGATGGAAAAGAGAGACAAAGAACGTACAGCTAAAGAGAAATATGCACTTGTAGTTCAAGCGATATCTGCTGCGTTATTAATTACAGGTCTTGCTCTTCACATAGCCCCAGTAGGGTTTATAGGATTGGGATTAATCGTTATACAGACTGCCTTTATAGGAATTACCGATGAGCACAGTATAGGAAAAGCCTTTGAAGAGGCACTTCCTTTTACAGGTTTGTTAGTGGTGTTCTTTGTAATAGTTGCGATGATTCACGACCAGCATTTATTTGCACCTATTATAGGATGGGCTTTGGAACAGGACGCTAGCAGCCAGCCGGCCATATTTTATTTGGCAAACGGATTCTTGAGTATGCTATCTGACAATGTATTTGTGGCAACTGTTTATGTTAATGAGGTGAGCAATGCTTATGAAGCAGGAGTAATTAATAAGGAACAATACGAGCACCTAGCCATAGCGATAAACACAGGGACTAACTTACCTAGTGTGGCTACTCCAAATGGTCAGGCGGCATTCTTATTTTTATTGACCTCTGCTTTAGCACCTTTAATAAATTTATCATACGGTAAAATGGTGAAGATGGCAT
>NZ_JBLIGN010000107.1:0-7161 GCF_047636915.1 Nonlabens sp.
ACTGTCGTTAGTAGCTCTTGATCGGTTTGATGTAGCCAAATAAATGGAATTTCTTGTGAGCCAGGGTCTGCCCAAGTATCTGAATAATGGAAGTCCAGCAAGTAATCCATTCCCGCTGCTTTTACTTGTAACACTTGGGCTTTTAAATTCTCTAAACTGTAGGATGCATTGGAAGAACTAACCCACAGCCTGATGCGTATTAAATTTACACCGCGACTGGCTAGATAATCATAGTTATCTGTAATATTTCTATCATTTTCATCTTTGAAGACAACTCCTAATTGCTCATTTTCAGGAAGAAAAGACAGGTCCATACCTTTGTAAAAAGGAGCTAAATCTGAAGGGTCTTGTTGAGCCGCGTCATCAGTGTGACAAGCAGTCAACAAAATTATAGAACAAAATAAAAGAAGTTTTTTAATCATGAGCAAAAGATACTAAAAGAATCCTTTGATCCCTTTTATTTATTTAAAGATCATCCACATAATCAAATCCTTGATCTAATTTTAATTGAGATAATTTATCAAAGAACTTGTGAACCCGCTTGTGGTCTGCCTTTACTTTTATAAAGTAATTATCTCGATGAATACTGTATTCTTGAGCACGACCTTTGTAAATGGTCAGTTTATAATAGGGAATAGGCAACGCATACGTCTCTAGTAAAGACCGGAACCTAACGATGATTCCATTTTGTCTGATCTCCACATTGCAGCAGTTGATATTTATATCGAGCACCATAAGGTTGTGAATTTGTATGCTGGTGCTGGTAATAAAAAGTTTAGGTGACCCAGACCCTTTTAAATTCCAGCGCTCTTTTAGAGTGAGAATACCTCCTACTTCTTCAGTGATTTTGCGCTCAATTTTCGGATTGTTATAAGAGACATTGTGTAACATACAGTAAAGTTAGATTCGGAACCAGTTATTATTATAAGAAATATAAAGACAAGTTTGTATTAGTTCGTTGAATATCTAAAGCCTTTCATAATCCTTATCTTTGCAGGCTTATATGTTTACTTATGACGCTGTTTCAACAACTGGAAAAAATTACTAAAGAAGCCGTGAAATCTATTTTTTCTATAGACTTAGAAAATGTGGAGATTACGCTTACGCGAAAGGATCAAAACGGAGACTATACCATTATGGTTTTCCCTATGTTGCGTCATATAAAAGGCAATCCAGCAGTAATAGGTGGGCAAATTGGAGCCCATATTAAAGAAAATACAGACTTAATAACAGAGATCGAGGTAATCAAAGGATTCTTGAATATCACAGTTTCCGCACCGGCTTTTTTGATTGATTTTAACCGCATTCTAAGTGATGAGGTTTATGGTACAAAAGGAGAAGACACCTCGCAGCCAGGTGTGATGGTAGAATACAGCTCACCTAATACTAATAAGCCATTGCATTTAGGACACGTTAGAAATAATCTATTAGGATATGCCGTAGCAAATATCATAAAAGCAACGGGTCGTCAGGTAAATAAAACCCAAATCATCAACGATCGCGGAATTCATATCTGTAAATCCATGCTGGCATGGGAGAAATACGGCAATGGAGAAACACCAGAATCGACTGGATTAAAAGGCGATAAATTGGTTGGGAATTATTATGTAAAATTCGATCAAGAATATAAAAAGGAAATAGAAGTACTTATTTCACAAGGTAAAACAGAAGAAGAAGCAAAAAAGCAAGCCCCATCATTAGTTGCAGCCCAACAAATGCTTCAAAAATGGGAGCAAGGAGATGCTGAGGTGGTCGCACTTTGGAAAAAAATGAACAGCTGGGTTTACAAAGGGTTTGAAACAACCTATAAAAACTTAGGAGTTGATTTTGATAGCTTGTACTATGAAAGTAACACCTATTTATTAGGCAAAGATGTGGTTCAAGAAGGACTGGATAAAGGTGTTTTTGAAAAAGATCCTGATGGTTCGATTTGGATAGATTTGACGGAAGACGGACTGGATCGTAAAATTGTATTGCGTAGTGATGGAACTTCCGTCTATATGACACAAGATATAGGAACTGCTATCCAGCGGGTAAAAGATCACGACATCAATTCTATGGTTTATACCGTAGGTAATGAGCAAGATTACCACTTTAAAGTGCTGTTTTTGATTCTACAGAAACTAGATTTTGATTGGGCAGAGAACCTACACCATTTAAGTTACGGAATGGTAGAGCTTCCATCTGGAAAAATGAAATCTCGGGAAGGAACTGTTGTTGATGCAGACGAGTTGATGGAAGAAATGACCACAACTGCTAAAACTATAGCACAAGAACAAGGGAAACTAGAAGGCCTTTCTGAAACAGAAAAAGAACGCCTTTACAACATGATAGGATTAGGAGCCTTAAAATATTTTATGCTGAAAGTAGATCCTAAAAAAAGCATGCTATTTGATCCAGCAGAGTCGGTAGATTTTCAAGGAAATACAGGGCCTTTTATTCAATATACGCACGCACGTATAAAATCTATTCTAAAGAAAACCGGTTTTGATGCCAGTACATTAAACAGCGCAGTAAACCTAGAGCTGACCGATAAGGATACTGCAGTTATCAAGTCTTTACAACAATTTCCAAACATGATTCAAACTGCGGCAGATAAATACAGCCCGGCCTTGATAGCAAATTATGTGTATGAATTAGTAAAAGAATTCAACTCCTTCTATCAAAATGTTCCCAAAATAGTAGAAGAATCTAATGCCGACTTAAAACAATTTCGTTTGTTGTTGTGTTACAAGACAGCAGCTGTTGTAAAAAGTGCCAGCACATTATTGGGAATCGAAGTCCCTGAGCAAATGTAAGAGGGGACAAGTCTCATAAATTTCCTTTGGCATTTTTATAAGAAATGACTAAGCTCAAAATTTATTAATTGAGTTATGAAATCTATTCTAGGTATCCTAACTCTAATGGACATCTGTCTTTTATCAGTATGCTAAAATTGTGAGACCTTTTGAATAGGTGCCGCTTTCGCCAAAGCGGAACAAAAAAAACCACTGTGCCTACTGATAAAAACGCTACACCCTCTATAACTCAGATCTTCAACGCGTAGTAAAACTAGAGCCAGTCTTATAACAAAAAACAAATTTTTCAGCGCAATAAATTAATTTTCTACCAGTGGTTTTAAAAATAAGAACTGACTGTATTTTCGCATCCTAATTTGGATATTAGGGTCTATAAATTTTAAGGCGTTATGGACTGAGTAATTAGAAGGATTTAGCGTATTTAAAGGAAATCAACTATTCTAAAGATTCTCAACTTAATAAAAGTACGACTTGGAATAATATCTCCCTACATTGTAATGGGTATAAATACCCATTGCCGCATGGATATTAATACGTATGGCAAAACAATAATGGCACTTAAGTTTTTTTTTAGCAACCATTAGGTATAAATTAGCACCATCATATAAAACCACAACCATGAAAAAAGCTACTTTTATTATAACCTTTATGCTTCTAGGGGCTATAGGGAGTATGAATGCTCAGGATGCATTCCTGGCAGAAGTGAGAATGTTTGCAGGAAACTTCGCTCCTAGAGGCTGGGCAAAATGTGAAGGACAGTTATTACCAATCTCCCAAAACACGGCCTTATTTTCTCTTTTAGGAACGATTTATGGCGGCGATGGTCGTTCTACATTTGCTTTACCAGATTTGCGTGGGCGAGTTCCTGTAGGGGTGGGTAACGGTTCTGGTTTACCTACTGTATCACAAGGAGCTAGGTTCGGTAATGCAACTACTACCTTAAATTCAACTAACCTACCGCAACATACACATCAAGCGTATGGAGTGACAGAAGTGGGATCAAGTAGTGACCCTAGTGGTAATCTACCTGCAAACACTAAAGTGTTTGATAATGAGTACGGCACAGGCACACTCACACCTATGAATGCAGGAATGATAGACAATACGGGTTCGAGTCAGTCTTTTGAGAACAGACCACCTTCATTAGGAATGAATTATATAATATGTATCTCAGGTATTTATCCATCCAGAACTTAACTGGTTAAAAAATAGTACCTATAGAATCGTCCAGTTTTTTATTTTAAAATTGAACAACTTTCATTAAATCAACCTTCCAGGTATCATCTAAATTTAAAACTACATCAAAGAATTGATCTGTGAATTCTTGCATAACTTGTTTATGGTAAAATACGATTCTCATTAAATTCGCAGTAGAACCTGTAAAATTAAGGAACGAAGTACATGTAAATTGCAAAGTCCAATAAAAATTAATTACCTAACCAAAATACAATAAGATGAAACAAATAATTTTTATTTTAACCTTTATGCTTTTAGGAGGCATGGGAATTGTGAATGCTCAATCCGGCTTTATAGGAGAAGTGAGAATGTTTGCAGGTAATTTTGCCCCTAGAGACTGGGCATCATGTGAAGGACAGTTATTATCAATTTCGTCTAACACTGCCTTATTTTCTCTTATAGGAACGATTTATGGCGGCGATGGTCGTACTACATTTGCTTTACCCGATTTGCGTGGGCGAGTTCCTGTAGGAGTGGGTAACGGTCCTGTTTTACCTTCTGTAACGCAAGGAGCTAGGTTTGGTAATGCAACTACTACTTTAAATTCAACTAACCTACCGCAACATACACATCAAGCGTATGGCGTGACAGAAGTAGGATCAAGTAGTGATCCTAGTGGTCATCTACCTGCAAACACTAAGGTGTTTGATAATGAGTACGGCACAGGCACACTCATACCTATGAATGCTGGAATGATAGGGAATACGGGTTCGAGTCAGATTTTTGAGAATAGACCACCTTCATTAGGAATGCGATATATAATATGCCTTCAAGGTACTTTCCCTTCAAGAACTTAAATTATGAGAAAAATTTACAAAGCACTATTGGTCAGTTTGATGATACTTACTGGCTCTATCTCTTTTGGACAGATCACGCTTAACGGTTGTGATAATCTATTTGGAAATCAAGACTTTATCTTTGCAAATGTAGGTACAGATGCAACAGGAAGAAATATTTATGAAACTACACCACTTGATGGAAATCAGTCGTGTGCTTTTGGGTTTTGCGAATTTCGCATTTCTTGGAACACAGGAAGTAACCGTTGGGAACTTGTTGCTGACGATGGGAATGATATCATTTTCTTCAACGGTACTAATTTGATTTTTCACAACACAAGTGCTTCCACACCTAACCCACCTGACCTTACTTTAGGCATCTGGATTGATGATACCCCAGGAGGTTCTTGTCTTGGTAATGGATTTGATACTCTTACTGGAGATGTGCAGTCTACGTTAACTACAACAATCTTTACAGCACCCACAGATGTATGTATAAATGCTGGGTTGCAAACTCTACTAGGAGGAGGCTTACCGACAGGTGGTGTGTATTCAGGGACGGGTGTAATTGACCATGCAAATGGAATGACTTATAGTTTTGATCCAGCAGCAGCCGGAGTAGGAACTCATACAGTAACATACACCAACGGAACATCAGCAAGTGACGATGTTGAAGTTTTTGCTTTACCAACAGTTACCTTTACATCGCCAAGTGATTTCTGTATTAATGAAGGTGTGCAAACTGGATTAAGTTCAGGGAGCCCAGTAGCACAAATTACAGCTCCTCTTTTTAGTGTTAATAATGAAGCTACTGGTTTAAATTCAGATTTATTAGAAACTCCTTTTACAATAACATTTAGCGATGGCAGTACAGGAAACCAACTTCAAATGGTCGGTTGGACATGGAGTGGTTTAACTTCCGTTGGAGTTGCAAATTTAAATTCAAAATTCCCTCTTAGTGCTGATCAAAGGGATATGATTGTATTTATGAATGGCGCCCTCTTCGGTGGAGGTGTCTCTGAGAAAGTAATGAGTCAAACCTTAGGAGAAAATCTAGAACAAGGAGTAACCTATGTATTAACAGGTGATTTTGGACAAAGATTAGATAACACAATAGGCGCTCCACCAGTGCTCAGGTTGTATGCTGGTACTACTTTGTTAACACCAGTATCGGAAACAAGCCCTTCTCTATCACAGGGAGAATTTGTAACATGGACACGAACTTATACCGTTTTAGACCCTCTGATTTCAGGACGACTGCGTTTAGAAACGGGTATGGCGGCGAATATTAACGGTCAACAACTCAATATCGACCAAATCAGCTTAACGAAAGACGGCACTTTGTTAGATGTTGAAAACTCTGATTTTGAAAGTTTGCTTAAACATGGCCTAAACGCTTTAAATGGAGCATATAGTGGCCCTGGCGTAACAGATGACGGCAATGGAATGACCTATTCTTTTGATCCTCTCGCAGCTGGTGTAGGTACTCACACGATAACGTATACCTTTACTGATGCAAATGGCTGTTCTAATACCGCTAGCGATGACACAGAAGTTATAGATCTTGATAACGCTACTAGTGTTAGCTATAGTGCCGCAGCTTATTGTCCTAATGAACTAGACCCAACTCCTGTTGTTTCTGGATTAGGAGGTGGTATTTTCACCTCTACTGCTGGCTTAATAATAGACCCTAATACTGGAGTTGTTGATTTAGATAATTCAACTCAAGGAACATATTCTATTACATACACGACTAATGGTTTTTGTCCAAATACATCAATAGTTAGTGTTACCATTTTTGATAATACTCCACCTAATCCAGATGTATCAGTCTTAGCCGATGTTACTTCAGACTGTAGTGTTACGAGTTTAGTTGCACCAACAGCAATGGATAATTGCGCGCCGACAGTAATAGTTACTAACGATGCAATGCTACCTATTACAACACAAGGAACAACCCTAGTCACTTGGACGTATGATGATGGTAATGGGAACACCTCTACACAAATACAAAATGTAATCATCGATGATGTTACAGCACCCACTCCGGATGGCCCTGCATTCGATGTAATTACAGAATGTGAAATACTTGTTTTAGTAGCCCCTACAGCAACAGATAATTGTACAAATGCTACAGTAACCGTAACCAATGATGCGATATTACCTATTGTAGGGAATGGAATAACCGTAGTCACTTGGACGTATGATGATGGTAACGGAAACACGTCTACGCAAACACAAAATGTAATCATCGATGACGTCACAGCACCTACTCCAAATGTCGTTGCACTTGCTGACGTAACTGGCGAGTGTAGCGTTATCATTCTTGTAGCCCCTACGGCAACAGATAA
>NZ_JBLIGN010000108.1:0-7106 GCF_047636915.1 Nonlabens sp.
TCAGCCCGACGACCGCGCAACATGTGAAGAGCTATTTTGACGGTGAATTGGAAATGATACTCGATGGTGGTGACTGTGAAAATGGGATTGAGTCTACTATAGTAGGTTTTGAAAATGGCGAGCCTGTAGTGTATCGATTGGGTTCTATATCGCTGGAAGATATTACCGCAGTTGCGGGTCCGGTTATTCTTAAAAACAATAAAGAGCAAGCACCTAACGCACCAGGAATGCTAGAAAAGCACTATGCACCTCGTACAAAAACTTTTCTAGTTGAAAATATAGCCGCTTTCATCGCGCTGCATCCTGATAAAAAAATAGGGCTTCTGCTCCATTCTATGGACCATGCTCACTTTAAAGTTTCTGAAATAATCTACCTTTCTAAAATTGGAGATTTAAAAGAAGCCGCATCTGAATTGTACAATGCCATGCATCAACTAGATCAATTAGATCTAGATGTAATTGTTGCGCATCGATTGCCAGATAAAGGATTGGGGAAATCTATCAATGATCGATTGGAACGAGCAACAAAGTAATTTTAATTCCATTTATTAGAATCCTCTTAAGTGATGGCTGGTATAATTTCCTTTTTTATCTTTACAACGTGAAAGTCATTCTATTCCTTTTCTCGATTTATTTTTTAAGTCTCCATATGATTCCATGCAATGATGCAAATGTGGAGTCCCACGACGATGTGACACCAGTGGAAGCTAGTGGAGATCTTGAGGACCACAAAAACCACGACCCAAAAGATCAGTGTTCTCCGTTCTGTCCGTGTAATTGCTGCTCCGTTCATGTAATTACTTATGAATTTCAAATACTGGATTTTCAACATATTCCAGAAATAAAAACGAAAATATCTTCTTATAATAATCCATTATATGATGGATATAACGGCTCTATTCTACAGCCGCCTCGATTAAATAGCTAAATTTTCCAGAAGACTGTTCAAAATTCAGATGTCGTATGAGCACTTCAATACTTTTAAAATACATTTGTCAAAGACCATTATTTCCTTAGGGATAAAGGCTTATCAACACTTCGATAACTCAATGTAAATGAGATCCAACGGGCAACTGAAATAACTACAACAGCCTCATTTTTTTAGTCTATTTAAAAATTATTACATGAAAAAAATTATTTTATGCAGTGTGTTGTTGCTGTGTTACGCTTTTGCTAAAGCGCAATCAAAAACAACCTATGATATCCGAATAACTGTGATATCAGAAGAAGATAACGAACCTTTATTAGGTGCCAATGCTATTATCAGAAGCCTAAAAAAAGGCGCTATGTCTGACCTTAATGGTAAAGGGATTATCAAATATGTGCCAGCGGGAACTTATGACCTTACGGTATCTTATGTAGGTCACGAAAGCAAAACGGTTATAGCAATCGTCCCAGACCAACTAAATTACCATTTTGAACTCCACAAAGCAGAAGGTGAACTCGATGAAATCGTGATCCAATCCACACGTTCTTCTCGGAGTTTCAAACGCACGCCTACCCGAGTAGAATTTATAGGTGGAGAAGAACTGATTGAAAAAACAGCCATGAACAGTACCAACATCGCCATGATGTTGCGAGAAAGTACGGGAATACAAATGCAACAAACCTCGCAAAGTAGTGCCAATCAATCGATACGTATTCAAGGACTCGATGGACGTTATACACAGCTTTTAAAAGATGGTTTCCCTCTTTATGGAGGTTTTGCAGGTGGATTGAGTATCATGCAGGTACCGCCTTTAGATATTGCCCAGTTTGAGATTATTAAAGGAAGCTCTTCCACACTTTATGGTGGTGGTGCTATCGCAGGACTGGTAGATATGGTTTCAAAAACACCAAATGAAGAAAAAGAGCTGGACTTAATGCTCGTAGGAACGCAGGCTTTGGGACTTACAGGAAATGTGTTTTATAGCGCACGCGACGAGAAATGGGGAACGACACTATATGCAAGTGCCAATTCTCAAAAAGAGTACGATCCTGATGGAGATAAATTTTCTAATCTACCGCGAGCAAGAACGATATCATTGAATCCTAAAGTATTTTATTATCCAAGTGATAAAACCACGATTTGGTTAGGTCTAAATGGAACCTATGACCAGCGTAAAGGGGGAAACCTCGATGCTATTAAAGATAATAGCAATGCGTATACCGAAGAAAATATTTCTCGCAGATTCAGTACTCAAGCAATATGGGACACAGAGCTAAGTGACAACTCCAGCTTCCAATTCAAAAATAGTGTGGCCTATTTTAATCGAGAATTGCTCCTCCCTAATATGGATTTTAAAGGAAGTCAGGTCAACACGTTTACCGAGGTAAATTATAAAACTAATACAGAAAAAACAGAATGGATTTTTGGAGCTAATTTATACTCTTCTAATTTTAATGAAGATGCGGTAACCAATGAACGTGACCAAAAAGATCTTACTGCAGGTTCCTTTGTAAATAATGTAACTGATTTGAACGATAATTGGATTCTAGAAACGGGTCTACGTACAGATTTTACAACAGATTGGGGCTTTTTTGCATTGCCTAGAGCATCTGTGTTATATAAAAGTAATGGAAGGTTTACAAGTCGTTTAGGTGGTGGATTGGGTTACAAAATTCCAGATTTATTTACAGAAGATGCAGAGCGTTTGAATTTTCAAAATGTTATGTCAATTGATAAAAATGTGCTGGTAGCAGAGACCTCTTATGGATTGAATCTCGATTTTGACTATGGTTTTGCTATTACAGACAAAATTGACTTTACTATAAATCAGCTGTTTTATATAACCGCTATTGATGACGGTTTGCTCTTAAATTCTAGCGTTACCAATGCTGGAATGTTTGAATATTCTAATGCTACAGATGTAACTCTGAGTCGCGGTGCAGAGACCAATATAAAGTTCTCTTATAAAGACTTTAAATGGTTCTTAAACTATGCGCACATTGATACACAATTAAATTTTCTAGATGGCAATCCTCAAAAACCACTTACTGCAAAGCATAATGCTGGTAGTGTCATCATGTACGAAAATGAAAAGTGGCGCATAGGTTATGAAACCTATTATACCGGTAAGCAATTGCTATTCAATGGAACAGAAACTACAGATTTCTTTACTATGGGATTGCTCGTAATGAAAAACTTTGACTGGGGAAATGTGTTCTTTAATTTTGAGAATTTAACAGACCGCAGGCAAAGCCGATTCTCTCCTACTGTAGCTGTCGATATATCTGGAATTCCTACTTTTAATGAAATCTACGCGCCTACAGATGGGTTTATATTAAGTGCTGGAATAATTTGGAAACCTTTTGGTAATACCAGTCATCATGGGCATGGGCATCATGATGATGATTAGGTTTTTGTAGCTTCAAAAAGAAGCCTGCTGGATGATAGTTTTCTATACCCTCTAGCAGGCTTTTATTTTTACTATAGTTCTTTGTCCGAGCGCTCGTAATTCAACATGTACCGCATCCTCTTCTTTAAGAAGTTCGCTTTCGCGAAAGCAAAACAGGTATCCATCTGTAAATAATAATTCTATCTATCTAAAATAACCTTGTGGGTCACCGTGTTTGCATCATTACTGATCTTCACAAAATAAACACCGTTATACAATGCAGTAGTATCTAAAACACTCAGTGTACTTCCCTGTAAAATATGTTCCTTTAATACAAGTTGTCCGAGACTATTATAAACAGCAACTTTTAAATCTAATGGCGACAGTGTAGACTGAATCGCGATAAAATCCTGGGATGGATTAGGATAAATAGTAATAGCATCAAGTGCCGCCACACTTTCATTACTTAACACATAGGGAGTTGTAGTCTCTGAAATACTTGCTACATCACCACCTACCACATTACCATAATAAGTAGGGCCCACCACATAAGGATAAGCGCTGTTATGATTTGCATCTACGGTTGCATAGTAAGCATAAGTTCCATTGGGATACTCTGGTGTGATTGCAAAACGGCCATTGTGTTCATCTAGATAATCAGCCGCTGTGTTTGCTACATACCTATAGTCTTCTCTAAAATAACCATTTATATAAGTCGCATTAACCGCAGGCCCATTTGTTCGCGTCGCGGCAGTATTTAATTGATAACTTGATTTCATTCTGGTTACCGCACCTGTTCCATTTGTATTTGTAAAGGCATATGCGCCATAGATAGGATAGCCGTCATAAGCAAAACCTATAAGTGGTGAGTGGCTATTTTGATCAATTACATACAAACCATCTGCTGGGTAAGTAGAACAGATATTAGAAACGACTATTAAGTCTAGGTCAAAGGCACTGGGGTTTTGGTGGTGGTGGTAATTTCCCATTGCTGGATGTGCTTTTGCACAGTCGAATCCTCCCATCTCTGCGGGAATAGCATCTCTGTTCCAGTCTCTTGCTGCCATAGGGCCACCAGGACAGGGTGGATTTCCTGGTCCGCCACACAGTGAATTGGTAGTAGAATTCCAAGAGACTCCATCTCTATAATCAAATAACGAGACTCCATTAATAAAGACACCTATATTTCCACCTGTTGTAGCTGTAGCTGCTCCTGTGTTTTGAGAAGGTATTAACGGAAATTGATAAATCGCATTTTGATCTGATGCCAAAGAAGGGTTTCCGTCTAAAAAAGGCCCTGTAATATAAGCTGGTATTCCTGTAGCAGAAACATAAACCCAACTAGCCGAGTATTCAACGCTTTGTACATTTGCCAATACGTTGTCATTTACAGGCGTAGAATTACCGTTTATGTAATGCCTGCCCATAATATTGGTGGTATTCTGTAGCCAGTCTGTAATCACTGGATTTGTTTGTGCTATAGCGGCAAATACGCCGCATAATATGGCTATTGTGGTGGTGATTTTTTTCATGATTATTTGATTAGGGTTTTGGTTTTTCTCTAGGAAAGGAATAGCGTTTATCGTACAAAAACTCAAAGTCTGAAAGCGTTTTTAGAAATACGAGTAGGTCTGTTTTATTGTTTTGGGAGAGCTTAATGTCTTTAATTACATTGTCTGTTGTCTTGTTATGGTTTACTGCGTTTACATAATGATCTAGAACTTCTCGTAAGGACTCAAAGCGACCATCGTGCATATATGGAGCGGTAAATTGAATATTTCTTAAAGTAGGTACCTTAAATTTAAGAAAATCCACTGGGTTTTTTGTTATTCCATATCTCCCGTAATCATTTAAAGTAGTATCTATAGATAAACCATTATTCTTAAAATCAGTAGCTGTAAATAGTGGCGCTCTATGACAACTAGAACAGTTGTTTTTAAATAATTCTAATCCGCTTTTTTCTTGATCAGTAAAGGTCACATCATCTTCTTTTCTTATGTACTTATCGTATTTGGAAGTATAACTATTTAGAGAAATAGTAAATTGAGAAAGTGCTTTTAAGGTATGCTGTCCCGTAATGATACTGTCTTTAAAAACCTTGTAAAAGAGTTTTCTATACTTAGAAGAAGCGTTTAATTTTTTAACGACTTCCTTTAGAGAAGAATCCATTTCATCTTCACTAGTAATAGGCTGCAATGCCTGCATATCCATATGGTTTACACCGCCATCCCACATAAAGGACTTGTTCCAAGCAAGGTTCATTAAAGCTAGCGAGTTGCGTTTTCCTATTCTTCCATCAATTCCATGACTTAAATCGTGATCCACGTGAGTGAATCCTGTTGCCTGTAAATGACAGTTCGCACAGGAAATGGTTCCATCTCGGGAAAAATCAGGCTCATAAAATAATTTTCTCCCCAGTTGAAAACCTTCTTCTGTTACTGGATTTTTCTTAAAATCATAAACTGGAACTGGCCAGTAATCTGGATAGTCCCAATAACTTTCTTTAACTTTTATAACTGTAAATGCCGTCGTAAACGATACGAGTAAAGCAAACGATATGTACATCGGTCGCTTATTCATTTTGAGATAGAGAATAATAAAGGAAATTTTAATGACTGCTGGTATGCCGCTTCTCCAGGAATCATAATTTGATTCCTTTCAGATAAATTGATGTCTTTAAAAAATACGGAGATATCTACTTCTATTTTAATGCTAGAAGAAAGCCTATCTTTCAAATCAAGAGTGTGGTTTCTAGTAGTGGAGTGCGGTGATTTATAACCGCCGATATGAAAAGAAAATTTATTTTTACGCGTAGGGCAACTTGGGCTTTCTCCTTCTAATTTAAAATTAATATAACCGCTTTGCCATGCCCAGTACATGCCGTGAATGGGATCTAAATCACCGCTTTGTGCACCGGCATCATGCAATTTTTCATCCACCCCTATTTTGAACGTAATTTGTGAAAAATTATGTTTCTTATGAGTATGTAATTCAAAGCTAAGTGTCTGTTTATTAAAAGCATCAATTAAATAAGTGCTTTTTGGTATGGGAAGACGTTTGTCTTGAGTGTTGAATAATTCAAAATCGGTAAGGTAAAAACGTAATTTACTGATTTGTATGGAATCTCCTAAAAGGGTTATGTACCATTTATTCTTTAAGATCTGTTTTCCTTTAAAAGTAGGTAGGATCTCTATAGCGATATTGTGATTGTTATCATTTTTTTGCGCCTTACAATTATCCATAAAACATAGAGTGAAAATAAATAAGGCAAGTAATCCCGCGGTTTTCAAATAGAAGATGTTATCCTCCTGTGACTCTGAAAAAGAGTAAAGGTTTAACCTCAACAATTATTTCTATTGTCTACTACTAAATAAACATCAAAATAACAGACTAAATTCGTTTCTATTTCCTTTGTACTTCAGGTATAAAAATATTTCAAATGTATAATCAATCATTTGAAAATTTATTTCATAAAACTACATATAGTTATTATTCCAAAGCAACTCTTGGTTTTTGAATAACAAAACTTAAATCCTACCGTAGCATACAAAAGGACAAAAAATATATAAGCATTCCCAAGTAGTGTCACATCGAGCGTTAATGAGAAAACGTCTTGTATTTGAAAACGATAATTGTGTAAATAATATATAAGCCATAGAATGGATTCCTATCCTAAGACTTTCTAAAAGCTTTTGTAATGATATAATATCAAATTTTATGTGATCTACTTCGGTAGTACAAAAATAATTTTAGACGTTTCTTAAATTTTTAACTTAAAAATAAGTAGCT
>NZ_JBLIGN010000109.1:0-7006 GCF_047636915.1 Nonlabens sp.
GCGATATGGATCTTTCTAATGGTTCTTATACTTATGAAGTCATTGGAGACACCAATGTTGAGATTACTTCTTTCGTAGTGGAAGAAACCACGATCCTTTTTGATGCAAAAGGAGCAAAGACTATTTTCATGCCTACTCTGAGAGTTAAGGATGATTTGGTATTGGTGAGCCAATTATCACTCCTAAAGGAACCTTTAAAAATTAAAATGTATTACAGTTCAGAAGAAGATAATTCGAAAATTTTCGATTTAATTCATACCGATAAAATTGGGGAAGAGATGATTCTAGAGAGAGCATACAGCTTGGATAAAAATAAAACAGG
Source organism: Nonlabens sp. (assembly GCF_047636915.1). GTDB lineage: Bacteria > Bacteroidota > Bacteroidia > Flavobacteriales > Flavobacteriaceae > Nonlabens. The sequence goes on from NZ_JBLIGN010000109.1 coordinate 323, forward strand.
AGATTATAAGATAAAGTTTATCTCTAATGGAAAAGTATTTACTGAAACATTTACGCTTTAAACCTTTCGCCTTGAAGTTGAAACATTCAAATTTTTGAAATTGGATTGTTATCTTTAATTATTGAAGCCTTTACAGCAATGTAGAGGCTTTTTTTAGTTTGATATGTTTTGAGGAAAGTTCTGTTCTGAATCTAAAAAAGGATAGAGGAACATCAATCCTTGAGAGAGTAGGGAGTGGTGCTTTATTTCTTATCCTACTGAAACACTACTGAAGCAAAAATGACTTGGATGATAAGGTATAATTGGTATAAACAATGAAAACCCCCTTTGCAGCAATAGCGAGGGGGTTTGGCAATAAAATAAGATAGGACTATTTTTTAATCAATCTTTTAACGACTGTAGCTTGATCGCTAGTTATATTTATAAAATACATGCCAGTTGTAAGCTCAGAGACATTGACCGTTTGATCTGCAGTACTGTCTACTTTAATTTGATTTACCAATCTTCCATTCATATCGTAGATTTCGATACTATTGATCGTAACATCTGCACTATTGCTAATGGTAACAAAATCATGAGCTGGATTTGGATATACCTTAACTGTTTGCTCTAAGACATTATCGTTAACTCCTAAGCTAGCAACACCTGAAAAAGCAACTTCAGCAAAACCTACCAGATTGCTGCCATCATAGTTGCTAAGCACGTCAAAACGAATATAGGAAGCTGTAACTTCAGTAAACATGAACATTTCAGCAGGAGTAGTTTGAGTCATTACCTGTGTAAATACAGCAGGAGATCCTGCAATTGGAGTATAGGTAACGCCATCTTCAGAAGATGATACCACCACGTCCTGGATTCCTGTTCCACCTGGGCCCGGAGCGTTTGTATTCCAAAAAGCCAAACCATCTACTAAAAATAAACCACCAAGATCAAAATCAATAGAGCCAGCATCATTTGTAGCATAAAAAGTATTAGAAGGATCTGTCGCCGCATGTGTCGCCGATAAACTTGGGAAAGCATCTAAACCAGTTCCATTAATTGCATTGTCAAGACTTGATCCAAATTGAGCATCTAACGTTGTTGTTGCGGACACTGGATTAATAACGTTTTCTATAACTGTGGCTTCAATTCCAGAAAACGCAACTTCTGAAAAACCTACATAAGTAGGTTCGCCCCAATTGTTAATTACATCAAAACGGATAAAAGAAGCCATAACTTCAGTGAAAGAAAATTGTTCTGATGGACAATTCATACATGTAGTTTGTGCAAATGTATTAGGTGCACCCGCAATTGGTGTATAAGTTACACCATCATTGGAAGAAGAAATAAGTACTTCTTGGATTCCGTTTTCTCCAGGAATGGGACCAAAGAAATTTTGATTCCAGAATGCTAGACCATCTACTAGATAAGAGCCTCCTAGATCAAAATCTATTGAACCTATTTCGTTGATTGCTACAAATGAATTGCCAAATACTGACATTTCATGATTGGCTGTTAAACTTGGGAAGACATCTAATCCAGTTCCATCAATGGAATGGTCAAGAGTTGTTCCAAATTGAGCCGTTAAGGTTGTTGTTGCAGATACGGGGTTAATAATATCTTGCGCCTGTAGAAGCGTAAAATTTAAAATGAGCCCTAAGGGCATCAAAAAGAGTAATTTTTTCATGATAAATATAGTTTAGTTGATTAATAGCAGTATTGCTTGGTATAAATGTACTAGCTATATCAGTGCTATAAGTAATCTGTTTATCTAACGGTAGTACTATTTATCTAGTGGTTCAATATTTGTCCGAATGGTTGATCAAGTGGTAGTTTATTTTTAACCTTCTAATAATATACACATGAGTAGATAGTGTCTGGTTGGAAATACAGCAAAATTAAAAATGCTTCTTTTTGCGATTTTTGGCTTTAATTTTAATCGCTTGATGCTACGGCATCACCTCATAAAATAAAAAAACAAATCTCATCAAGAATAATTCATTTTATAAAATCTGTCTATTTCCGACCAGTCACTAGATAGGAAGAGCTAAATGGAGAGAATTATTTATTGGCAAGTTGATATGTAGTAAACCATGCTAAGAAGTGTTTCTTTTTACGCCTTGAAATAGGGATTTTTAAAGTATCAGATACTTGAACAAAAAAACCTGCGGAAGCGTCAGTAATATAGGCGGCATTCACTATATAGGACCTGTGGCTTCTATAAAATCCTTTGGAGTCTAGCAGGTCTTCTAGTTCGATTAAGGTTTTGGTGACTAGTTTCTTTTTATCCCCTTTTAAGTAAATATAGCTGTAGTTTCTTTCGCCTTGGATATGACTGATTTCTTTTAGAGATAAACGCAAAACCCCGTCATGAGTTTTTAGAACTAGCATTTGATCTGCTACATTTTTTGTAGCGATATTTTGTAAGGCCAGAGCCATATTATCTTTTTGAGGCTCGGTTTTATTATGAGCTTTGTAGCGGTTAATAGCTCTTTTTAATTCCCCAAGATCGATAGGCTTTAATAAATAATCTAGGGCGTTAAAGCGAATCGCCTTTATAGCATAATGGCTGTAACTTGTTATAAAGATTGTCTTAAAATTAATTTCACTGAGTTGAGCAAGCATTTCGAAACCTGTCATATCGGCCATTTCTACATCTAAGAATACAAGCTCAGGTTTATAGGAAGCTATGGCTTGTAATCCATCGTGTCCGCTACTGGCTGTTGAAAGCACCGTGATATCTGGAAAATATTGGCTTAGTTTATCTTGGAGTAACTCTACAATAAATGGATCGTCGTCAATTATTAAGCAACTTATTCTCTCTAATTGCATAGATTAGGATCTTAGCTCTTTAAAAATGGGACCAATTAATTCCTTTAGGGTATAGGGCTTGGGGATATAATTATTCATCCCTGCTTTAAAGCATTGGTCAATTTCTGTCTTTAAAAGACTGGCTGTCATGGCAATGATTGGGGTTTCTCTATCAATACTGTTTTTATTTTCTAATGCTCTTATTTTTTTTGTAGCCTCAAAGCCATTCATCTCTGGCATTTGGACATCCATAAGAATAAGATCAAAGGTGTCTGTAGTAAATTTTTCTACTGCCAAAGCACCATTTTCGACCGTGGTTATGGTTACAGCATCAATATAATAAGATAAATCATCTTGTGCAATCATTTGATTAAAAGGATTGTCTTCAGCAATTAGAATTCGGATGCCTTTTAGAGATGCTGCCATAGCTTTAAGTTCCTCTTCAGAAATTAAGTCTTGACTCGTTGCATTGGCTTCTGGTATTGTTAAAGGCAGACACACATTAAAATTACTCCCGCTTCCTGGTTCACTTTCAAGCCAAATACGACCTTGTTGGAGTTCAACCAATTGTTTAGAAATACTAAGGCCTAGCCCCGTACCTCCATAGTATCTCGTTGTTGATTCTTTGGCTTGCGTAAAAGCTGAAAATATACTTTTCTGCTGGTTTTTTGAGATTCCAATTCCGGTATCCTTTACAACAAAAACAAGTTGCTGATTTTCAACTTTCAGTATGATAGTCACAGCTCCTTTGTTTGTGAACTTAATGGCGTTCCCAGCGAGATTTATTAATATCTGATTTAAACGAGTAGGGTCACCCATTACTAAATCTGGTATTTGGCTACCTACTTCAATTGTTAGTTTTAAACCTTTTTCTTCGGCCTTGAATTTCAGGAGTTGAACTACACTTTCTACGACTAGAAGTGGGCTCAAAGGGATGGATTCTAAATCTAATTTTCCTGCTTCAATCTTGGAAAGGTCGAGTACATCGTTTAGAATAACGACCAAATTATCTGAACTGGTTTGCATGGCCTTTAAGTATATATCCTGTGCGGCAGGATGCTCGTTACGCTCTAGAATTTTTAACATTCCAGAAATGGCATGCATAGGCGTTCGAATTTCATGACTCATATTGGCAAGAAATTGTTCCTTATATTTTTCAGATTGTTCTACTTTCTTCTTCTGTTCTTCTATGATAGCTTTCTGCTCACGAGTTACTTTTAGACGCTTGAAAATAACATATGCTAAAAAAGAAATTAAAAGTAATGCTACACCAATAGCTATCGATATGTTTCGTTGTGCATTTGTTTTTTGTGTTGCGATTGTGATTTCTTTTTCTTTTTCAACATCATCAATTGCTTTTTGTTTGTCATAGTCAGATTGAACTTGTAATTCAATTAAGGTCTTTTGATTTTCTTTGCTATTAAAACTATCGCGCATTTGATAATAGAGCTCATTCATTTCAAGAGCCTTTTTATAGCTTCCAGTCGCTTTGTAACTATTTATGAGGCTATAAGCAGCATTGCTTATGCCAATAATATCTTCAGTTTCTTGAAAAGCTGTTAAAGCTTCACTACTATAAGAGATTGCTTTGGGGTATTTTTCTTGTTCTGAAAGAATATTTCCAATGGCATACTTCATAGTAGCTGTTGTGTATTTATCTTTTATTATTTCAGATAAATTCAATGCTTTAGTATAGTATTCTAATGAACGCTCGAGGTTACCTTCGAGATGATAAATACGACCTATATTCCCTGAGAGTCCTGCGATGTAGGGAACGTTTGCCGAAGATTCAAAAAACTGTAAAGCCTTCTCTAAATTTTCCAAAGCTTTTTTATTATCACCTAGATCTGAATATATGGTCCCTATATTAGCCATAGTACCTGCTAAAAGGACTTTATTTTCAGTTTCTTCATAATAGGCTGCGTTTTGAAGCATTTGTTTAAGACCTTCTTCTTTAAATCCTTGTTGTATGTATGTAATGGCAATTAACTTTCGAGCTTTTGCCAAACCCTCTAGGTCTTCAAGTTCTTCGAAGATTTTTCTTGACCGTACAAACTGTTCAAGGCTTAAGGGTAAATCACCTTTCCTCATATAAGTCCTTCCAATATTTAACAAACTTGTTCCGACTCCTTCCTTATCTTGGATTTCTTCACTAAGTTTTAACATTTCCAAGCTATACTCAAAAGACTTTTCTATTTCGCCCTTTGCCTCAAATACTCGAGAGATACTACCTAAGATGTTTATAGTAAATTTTTTGTCGCCAATTTCTTCAGAAATTTTCAAAGCCTTTTTAAAAAAACTATAGGCTTTGTCTGGGTCGCCTTTTAACAAATAAGAATCACCTTGGATATTTAATGCCTGAAAAATGTACTCCTTGTTTTTTGTTGACTTAGCAAAATCATACTGTAATTGGCCGTAATAAAAAGCACTATCTGGGTTTTTATATAGGAACCCTTCTCTAGCAATAGTATGAATAGCTTTTAAACGGGTTGTCTCTGGCTGAGATGCGTCATTCCAAACAGTCATTAGAGAATCTTGCTGAACAGGTGTAAGCGATTGAGAGTTTATGCCAAAGCAAAAACAAAAAAATAAAACCGGAAAAATTAGAGTTTTAAACTTCATATCAAGAGTCGTTAGTAATTTTCTTCAAGAATTAAATTTACATCTTTTATTGCAAAATCTAGTTTGACTAGGATGTTTTGGACTAATTCAGTTAATTCTGCTATCGGCATGGTTTCGTATTCTAGTTCTAAACGTCGAATCGACTTAGTGATATCCTTAATCCCGAAGAACTGCAATTGCGGACTCATTTGATGTAATATTTGGCGTACCATCTTCCTGTCTTCAGACTTCAAACTCTTTTTTAAACTCTCAGTTCGTTTCGGAATCAACTCTTTAAATTGTTGTAAATATTTGTAGGATATGTCCCTGTCACCTCTTGAAATTTTGATTAGTTCTTTAAGGTTTATATGAGTTGTATTCCATTGGATGTTCATGAATCAAGTCTTTTATAGATATCGTATCGATTTAAAAATCGAAGATAAGCTTAAATAACTTTTAGTAAAGAGGAACTGTCCTAACGGTAAATCAAGTGGTATATGTAACCGTTTGATCAATGCAATGACCGCTTGATCAATATATTTATACAATCGTTTGAAGGATTTTAGTTTCATCAGGTCTGATTCAAAACCAATACTTGTTTTCTATAAGGTAAGAGGGCCATATAACAAAGTTTAAAATCCACTATCAGTAAACTAGGGGGTAGTAGGAAAAACCTAAAAACAATTATAAACTACTTACTTCTACAAATCCGGGGCGTTGCACTTCGGTATAGCCCAGAGATGACCAAATATGATTTCCTGGACCGGTAGTTCCACACATAGATTGTAAGCCTCCATGTTTTTGGTAGTATGTTTTTGGTAGTATGTTTTTCGAAAGCAATTTTATCCTCCAGATTTAAAGTGATTTCTAATTGCTGTATCACTTCCTAGGCAACGTTTTTTTGTATGGAAATGATATCGTTAAACCTTTCATTATACTCTTTAGACCAAATATGTTTATCGTTGGAGTCTATTAACTACGCAATAATTTTTATTTTATCCTCTACTAAAGTTACACTGCCTTCTAGGATGTATGAAACTCTTAATTCTTTAGCTATTTCAGGGATTTGTTTATCTGTATCTCGATAAGTGGAGGAAGAGGTAAATGAAATTACCGATAGATCTTTCATCTGTGCTAGGTAGTGTAAAATGTTTTCGGAAACACCATCTGAGAACCACTGGCCATCCTCCGGGCTAAAATCTTTAAAAGGCAATACCGCTATAGAATTTGGAGAAATAACGTCTTTTGAGAGCGATTTATTGACAAATATAAAACCGACCACCAAGTAACAAA
>NZ_JBLIGN010000110.1:0-6653 GCF_047636915.1 Nonlabens sp.
ACACCCCATAAATGGCTGTGGAAAAATGCATCTTTGTGACTTATTAAAAAACTAGATTGGCAACAAAAAAAATAACTATAGGTCGTACGGATCGTGCAGATTTTCCTAACCTGAAAATAGAAGGAATTGATATTAAAGTGGATACGGGGGCATATACCAGTAGTATTCACTGCAAAGATATTGAAGAAAAGGATGGTGTGTTATACGCAACACTACTAGATGAAGAACATGATCAATATCATGGCAAACGACTTAGTTTTGAAGAGTATAAGATTACCAGTGTACGCAGCAGTAATGGGAGCGTCGATATGCGCTTTGAAGTACAGGGAAATATTAGACTTTTTAAAAAACTCTATAAGATCTCATTAACTTTAAGCAATCGAGAGGAAATGAAATATCCAGTTTTAATAGGCCGTAAGTTTCTCTCTCCTAAATTTATAGTTGATCCAGAATTACAAGATGTATCCTATTTACAGTATCAAAATGAAGATTAGTATTTTATCTCGTAGTACAAGTCTGTATAGTACAAGGCGATTGATGGAAGAAGCAAGAAAAGCAGGACATATCGCAAAGGCAATAAATGTATTGCATTGTGATATTAAATTGGAAAAGCACAAACCTACCGTTTATTATCACGGTGAAAGGTTAATCACTCCAGACGTTATTATTCCTCGCATAGGCGCTAGTATTACTTTTTATGGTACAGCTATCGTAAGGCAATTTGAGATGATGAATTGCTTTACGACAGTAAGTTCTATAGCCCTAGTGCGCAGTAGGGATAAATTACAAAGTCTTCAATTACTTTCAAGAAGTGGCGTAGATATGCCTAAGACTGTTTTTACTAATTTTGGAGAGCATACTGATGAGATATGTAAACAAGTAGATGGTCCACCAGTAGTTATCAAAGTTCTTGAAGGAACACAAGGAATCGGTGTTAGCCTTGCAGAGACCATTGAAGCGGCAGATGCTATTATAGACGCTAATAATGAATTGGGAACTCGCGTCATTATACAAGAATTTATAAAAGAAGCTGGTGGCGCAGACCTGCGTGCTTTTGTTGTTGGAGATAAAGTGGTAGGTGCTATGAAAAGACAGGCTCAAAAAGGAGAGTTTAGGTCCAATCTCCATCGTGGTGGCACTGCAAAGAGTATAACGCTTACTAAAATTGAAGAACAAACGGCTATAAGTGCGGCAAAGTCTTTAGGGTTAGAGGTTTGTGGTGTAGATCTTCTTCAAAGTAGTCGTGGTCCATTGGTATTAGAAGTGAATAGTTCTCCTGGTCTAGAAGGAATAGAAAGAGCCACGGGTAAAAACATTGCAGGTGAAATTATAAAGTACATAGAAAAAAGAGTTCATGCTTAAACAGTTGAAAATATTCGATACCTTAATTGAGCCTGGGAAAAGTTATAGGCTTAATTTTAATATGGCCAAGCTGTATACTTCTACAAGTATCGAAGTGCCTGTAATAGTAGAACGCAGTAAAAAAGCTGGTCCAGTAGTTCTAATAACTGGTGGGATTCACGGAGATGAAATTAATGGGATTGAAGTGGTAAGACAGCTAATTGCAAAAAAAATAAATAAGCCTATCATAGGCACTGTTATAGCTATTCCTGTTTTAAATGTATTTGGATTTTTAAGCGGTACAAGAGAGTTTCCTGACGGGAGAGATTTAAACAGGGTTTTTCCAGGAACTAAATCTGGTGCGCTAGCAAGTAGATTTGCTTATCAAGTAACTAAGGAGATTTTACCACAAGCAGATATTATATTAGACTTTCACACTGGTGGAGCGCAACGTTTCAACGCACCTCATTTAAGAGTATCACAATTAGAAACTAAGTCGTGGGATCTTGCTCAGGTTTTTAATGCACCATTTCTTGTGAATGGCAGCAATGTTAAAAAGACCCTTAGAGCTACTTGTGCTGATCTAGGGAAGACCTATTTACTTTTTGAAGGAGGTATGTCTAACAGGAGTGATAAGCATATAGTCGCTACGGCGGTAAATGGAGCGATTAGGGTGCTGGACCATTTAAAAATGCTAGACGCAACTATCGAAGTTAAAACTCCAAAAAAGGAGTCTGTAGTAATTACAAAATCAAAATGGATAAGAGCAAATTATTCGGGCTTATTACATCCTAAAGTACCTTGTGGTAAAAAGGTAGAAAAAGATGAGTTTATCGCTACGATAACAGACCCCTATGGCGAATTTAGATATCAAGTAAAAGCGCCACATGCAGGTTACGTGATCAACGTAAATTTTAGCCCGCTGGTGTATCAAGGTGATGCCATATTTCATATTTCAAAAAATGATGACTAAGCACGAATTGAGAAGAGAATATTTAGACCGTAGACGGGCACTTACAGATATAGAAGTGCAAGAATCAAGCCTTCAAATTGCTAATAAAGCACTAGAGCTTGATATATGGAGTTTTTCTAACTATCACGTTTTTTTGCCTATTCAGAAACAAAAAGAGATCAATACGGAGTATCTACTTCATATTCTTCAAGGAAAAGATAAAAATATCGTGGTGTCTAAGTCTAATTTTGAGGACATTTCTATGTCTCATTATTTGCTTACAGATCAAACGAAATTAAGGATTAACTCGCATGGAATTCCAGAACCTGACCAAAACGGAATTCCGATAGATGAAAAAAATATAGATGTCGTTTTTGTTCCATTAGTGATAGCAGACAGATTTGGAAATCGTGTGGGCTATGGAAAAGGATTTTATGATCGATTTTTAAAAAAATGTAGACCAGATGTAATAAAAATTGGGCTTTCAATGTTTAAACCAATAGAGTCTAAAATAGATATGCATGTCAATGATGTCGGTCTGAATTATATTTTATATGGAGAAGAAGTTATAGATTTAGGTTAAATCACCCTCTGAATGTAGTAAGGAAAGTAATTAACCATGGTTCCTTAAAATTTAATCATTATTTTCACGTGCTTAATCAAATCAGACCACTGCTTTTCAGTAGTGTAATTTGAGCGTTTTCCCTTAAAACGATGAAAATTATCCCTAAAAGAAAATTGCAGCAACAGTTGCAAGACAAAGAGTATTTCTCAAAAGAAACAGCACTGACTACCTTGACAGGTTCTTATAGCTATAATCATAAAACAGGTTTTTGTTTTATGGATGAAATAGGAAAGAAAGTTCTTCAGTTGCCTGATAATTTTGAGCTGAGCATCGATTCTGCACTTACTTTATTTGTAGATCATCGAGATGCTATAAGGAAGTTCAATAACTGTCTTAAAGGACACAGTTTTGAGAATGATATTGAAATGATAGACTATAATGGTCATAAGTTCTGGGTTAGGGCTTCTGGAAAATTGCTCGAAGATGACCTTACAGGAAATACATTAGGGATACGCGGCGTGTTTGTAAGTATCGACCGTTTTATCAAACAAGGTAAAGAATTAGAAAAAAGAGCGCGCTTAATAAATGTTCAAAATGATCGATTGATTCATTTTGCACACATTATATCTCACAACCTTAGATCACACTCTAGTAATTTAGAACTTACCTTGGAAACTTTTGCAGATAAAAATTCAGACTCAGAAGAAGCGGTTTTTAAAAGTTATATTCAGGATATTTCTAAAAGCTTGAGTCAGACATTAGAGCATCTTAATGAAGTGGTCACTATTAGTACTCATGAAAAAAACACAGATCTTGTAGACATTAAAAGTATGTTTGAATCGGTGCTTGAAGAGCATGCTCCTTTATTAGAGCATTTAGAGGCTACTATTCATTATGATTTTACTGCTTTGACGCACATTAATTATGTGTCATCGTTTTTACGTAGTATCATGACTAATCTATTATCGAATGCAATCAAGTACCGGGATTTGTCAAGACCCCTTCAAATCGACGTTGAGACAATTTGTGAAAAAACCAAAAAATTGCTTGTTTTTCAGGATAATGGAATAGGGATAGATTTAGACAGAAATGGAAGCAAAATTTTCAATATGTACGGCACTTTTCATGACAATGATGACGCCCGTGGCGTAGGCTTATTCCTTACTAAAAATCAGATAGAGTCTTTGGGTGGAGATATTTCAGTAAAAAGTGTTCTTGGAGAAGGCAGCTCCTTTAAAGTAAAATTTTAAGATGACAGATACCTTGGTTAAAAAAGCATGTATCATTGATGATGATAAATTATATGTAAGTTTGATTAGAATGCTAATCAGAAAGAATAAATTTGCTGTTGAACTTTTGGTTTTTGAAAATGGAAAACTGGCTTTTAATTATTTCAAAGAAGAATTAACAAAGGAAATCCCAAGTTTACCAGAAGTTATTCTGTTAGACTTAAATATGCCTATTATGGACGGTTGGGAGTTTTTAGAAGCTGTTGAGCCATTTGCAGATATGTTGAATGCAAAGCTCTTTGTGGTGAGTTCTACGATAAATCCGCTAGAGGTTAGTAAGGTGAACAATCATAAATTCGTAACTGCTTTTATGACTAAACCGATAAACAAAGAAGCGATGGTTCGTTTTTTTACGAAATAAGCTGTTTTTTCAACGAGGGGTTAATTGGGTTTTTTAGCGTCTGGAAAAGCTTTTTTACTAAATAGGATTAGTAGCATCACTCCTATGGTAATGGCGCTATCGGCGACATTGAAAATAGCGTTGAAAAATTTAAATTGTTCTCCACCTACAAGAGGAATCCATTCGGGCCAGTTCCCTTCAAACAAAGGGAAATACAACATATCTACTACATGGCCATAACCCAAATCAGCATATCCACTTGTTTCAGGAAAAGCCGTTGCAATCGCTCCGTGATAACTTCCAGAGAAAATGACTCCATAGAAAATAGAGTCTATAATATTTCCTAAGGCACCAGCAAATATTAATGAAATACAAAGAATCAAGATTTTATGGCCATTCATTTTAATGCTACTCACTAACCAGTAACCGATACCAAATACCGCAAATACTCTAAACACTACCAGAATTAACTTACCGTAATCTCCAGGTATTTCCATTCCCCAAGCCGCACCAGCATTTTCATAAAACAATAATTTAAATTTCCCCCAATCGACTATAGCGTCGCTACTGCTGCTAGTTAATGTGTAATTGAGTTTTATATAAATCTTACTGGCTTGGTCTATGAAAAGAACCACTAGAATAATTGCAACTGCTTTTGATAATTTCATTAAATGTTTTTCAAAAATGTAAAAATACTATTTATTAGTCTTTTTAATATGGCTTATGTTACCAGAAACCGTTTCTATTGAGGCAAAAAACTCTATCAATGTAGGTTTTATAAATATGGAAACTTTACCAGATTTTGAAAAACTAGTAATGTCATGTTTCTCTAACGCTATAAAAACATCTGCATAGATGGATATATAATTCAAATCACTTTGGATTTGATTCATCTTACAGCTGCCAGAAAGCTGGTTGATATAAACATTTTTAAAAATGCCAGAAATAGTTATATCAGTATTTTGAGTGTTAAGAACAACTTTTTTAAATCGAGGTATGTAAATAATAGCATTGCCATCTACAACTTTATGCACACTCAGCTTATCTCCTGGAAAAGTGAAAGACGGGTGGATCGGATCAGTAATTAGCAAGGAATCATTTCTAACAATACTCGTTAATACTACCGCATTTCTATATTCACCATTTTGACGAGTGATGATTTTCACCTGGTCACTGGTTGATGTTTTAATTTCTAATTTAAGATATTAAAGGAGATCGATATGCACTACTTCAAAAGTACTTTGCAGATGTTGCCTTTCATTTTTTATGGAAGAAGTTTGTTGTGCATTCGCTTTCGCGAAAGTGAGAACAATACAACCAAATAAAACACAAGAAAACCTTTGTAAAAAAGAACAAGCATTGCGATTATTCATAGTACAAAGGTTTCTATTTTTATACATACCAAAAGAGCAGTGTATATGCCACTACTGCATGTTTTTTGCTTCAATACTCAATGTTGCGTGAGGAACTAATTCCAAACGCTTTTTGTTGATCAGTTTTCCGGTTACACGGCACACTCCATAAGATTTATTTTGAATTCTTATCAGGGCATTTTTAAGGTCTCTTAAAAACTTTTCTTGACGTATAGCAAGCTGTGCGCTGGTTTCTTTACTCATTACTGCACTGCCTTCATCAAATGCTTTAAATTGAGGCGCTGTATCCTCAGTGCCATTACTTGCATTATTCATGTAAGCACTTTTGATCAGTTCATACTGTTCTGTAGCTTCTTCGATCTTTGCAAGCAGTATGTTTTTGAAGTAGGCTAGGTCGTCATTGCCGTATCTTAATTTTTCATTTGTATTCATGCGCTATAGTTTATTAATCTTAATAGAAGTGGCAATATCGTCAAATTCAATTATTGTACCGTTATCAAGGTATTGTGTTATTGTTAATAGGTCGGCAAGTGTTTCCTCTTTGATATAATGCTCATTTGTTTTTAGAGCATCGTCCAGTTCACTATGAGACGCAATCTCAATAGTGATGCGATCGGTAACCTCTAGTCCAGACTCTTTTCTTATGTTTTGAATGCGATTTACTATTTCTCTAGAAATCCCTTCCTTTTTAAGTTCTGGTGATAAGGTAACATCAAGTGCAACGGTAATACCTGATTGGTTTGCTACTAGCCATCCTTCTATGTCCGAAGACGTAATCTCTACATCTTCAAGT
>NZ_JBLIGN010000111.1:0-6552 GCF_047636915.1 Nonlabens sp.
GCAGCTGCTTGATCTTCACAAATTGTAAATGCTGTTCCTATATAATTTCCAGATTCTGGAGCAGGTGAAATTTCAATAGTAATCACAGCAGTATCATCAGGACAAGGCAAAGTACCTGTAACGGTGTAAACAAAACTATAAATACCACTTGTTTGACCACTTATATTGACAGTTCCTTGATCTCCATTTGAAGTAGTTAGAGGACCTGACCAAGTTCCGCCCGTATCAGCATCAGGTCCTAATAAAGGAAATAGCTGGATATCTCCCACAGGAATATTATCTTCACAGTAGTCTAAAGCGTTGCTGATTCCTGCATTCACAGGTTCATTTATTTGAACAACTACCGAAGTGGGATTACTTTGACAGAAAAAATTATCTGATTGCACATAATAAGTAGCACCATTAATTAAAGCTGCTGTGGTTACTAATGCTGGCGGAATAGGGTTATTAAATGCATCTACATCTTCATACCAGTTAAAGTTGGCAGTTGTTCCAGAAGTAAGATCAGCCACAGTTGGGCTTACATCAGAACAGAATTGTTGTACGCTAGGAGGCAAAGGTGCTGCAGGTGAAGGGAAGACAGCTGTACTTCCTGTTTCTATCTGACTGCGACAGCCGCTACTGTTGACAAATACTAAAAAGTAATTAGCATTTCCGGATAAGACTGTTGAAGGATTCAACATCATGGTAAGTGAAAAGTCGCTAAAAACTTGAATTGATCCACCAGTTGGTATATTGATCGCAAGTGTGTTGTCTATATAAGTTTGTATCGTAGGATTCTCATTAGAACAGAAAATAGCATCAAGGCCTTGGTTTGTAGGGTTTACGGTAAAATCTACAATTAGAGCTGGTCGAGTACCACAAACTCCAGTAGAATCACCTGCATAATAGGTTCCTTGTTGCACTAATTGAGTTTGTGGAACCGGTATGCCGCCAGTTGCGCTAAGATACCAGCGGACGCTATTCGCTGGGACTGCTGTAGCAAAGGCATTCAAATCGCTAAAATTTATACCAGCAGAATCACAGATAACTTGAGGAGAAATTGGAATTGAAGGACATTGAGCTTTTACAGTATGGAAGGTGAGGAATAATAGAATAACCCATGCATATCGCGTTCTTTTCATTTTTTGGAGTAAAAATACCTTCATAAATGTGTTGTATATTTATATTAAATTAAGTCAAAAAAGTATAGCCACTAACTCATAAATAATCAAATTTGATTAACGTTCACTCAATTATTAAGGCATTGTTAAATTACGGTATTTTAAATAAGCTGAAAGCTATTAGTTGCTATTTTGCTGTTTTATTAGGGTGTTTAAGGTCAAACAGCACTAGTTCTTATAAATGAATAATAGAGTCATCTTTATTATAGTGTTTTAGGGTGTTTCGCTTTCGCGAAAGCGGAATCGGAATTTTTCTCTTTACAAAGTAGAAAGGCTATTTTTACAACATATTTTAGTCAACAAACCACAAATTATATAGCGTTAACATCGCTTTTTACAAGCTATACGTATGTAAATAGCAGTGTCCAAGATGGACAGCAATGCATTTCTAGAACTATGTAACAAATAAGGAATTTCTGGAATGCTCCCGATCATACTGAGAGACAAGAGGGGAAAATGTTAATCATTAACACCACTTTAATGTCTGGATCTTTATCACCCCTTATATTATGATTCACTAAGAGTGCCTCTTAAGAACTTAGCTTATGGATCATTAATGTTTTAAATAGTACTGATAATTCCTGAACACCTAACGCAGTCTTTTTTCAATTATGCTTTCGCTAAAGTAGAAAAAACAATAGTAGGCCATTATTTATGTAACTTTATTCAAAAAGAAAAATGAAATTTATAACCTATTTCTTATTACTGGTTCTTTTGTTAGTTTTCAGCTCTTGTAAATCTAGTTTTACAGAGGAAGATCGAACAAAACTTATCACATTACAGAACCAAATAAAAGAGCAATCCTTTGAATTTAAAGCCAATGCGGTGATCCCATTTAATACACAAGCTTTAAATAGCGTTGCAAATGATTTGTTAATACGTACCGGAAATAGTACGGCTCGCATTCATGTACAAGGCGATAATTACACCTTGAAAATAGGAGAGAAGCAAGCTGTATTTGCACTTCCTTTCTATGGCGAACGTAGAATTGGCGGCGGTTATACTAATGATACTGGTTTTAACTTCACCGCTGTTATAAAAGATCTCACCAGCACTATGAATGAAAAGAAGGGCTATATTTCTTATGAATTTAGGGCAAATAATAAGACCGAAACACTAGACATAGAACTCCAGTTTTACAGTCCGAATACCGTAAAATTGAGCATAAACAGTTCACACCGTACCTCTATGAAATATGACGGTTACATAAAATGGCTAGAAATAGAAGAGGAGTAGATTACAAATAATTAACATAAGCTAATAGGAGTTTTTAAAATAAAGCGCGATTGAAAGACTATTAAACCAATTGGTTTATAAGAGTATCTTATCTACGCAATAGGTGAGATTGTATTGGTGGTACTAGGTATTTTAATTGCATTGTGGATCAATAACAGGAATCAAGAAGAACAAATTGCAAGTACCAACGTCGATTTACAAGAAAAAGTTTTGTTGCAATTAGAGAAGGATATAGAAGCTATAGATCAGATTAAAAAGGAATTAGACACGTTAAATAATGTGAATTTAAGAGTGCTAAATCGGGAATATGATAAAACCAAAATGGATGAAAAAGGAATCTTATCTACGTTATTACTAAATGTCAAGGATTTAGGAATGGATATGCATAACACCAATTGGATAGATAATGCCGTGTTAGATGCGTCTAAAGCATCAGAAAATTTGATAAACCTCAGTGGTATTTATAAATCGTATTTCAAGGATATAGACGCTATTGAAAAAATTATCTACGAAAAATTTACTGCCAATCTGGGATATCTTGAGAAAACACAACCTTGGTATACCACTTTAATTACGGACTTAAGATGTGAGAATGATTGCATTAATTATTTATTAAGGAGTGAACAACACAAATCAAGAACAGCATCCTTGCGATTTTTATACATCCATAGTTATGGGGAATTAGTAAGCGGATTTCATTCTGAGCTTATAGCATCGAAGGAAGAGTTGGAGTTGTACCTTTAAATGGAAGAAGACGCTACATAGTAAACAAGATCTAAAGCAGTAGTATACTAATTATTCTATTTGACATAATATACATTATGGTTCAAACACACCGTAGTTTTGGTACAGCCGTTTTTCAGGCTACTTACATAGACTTATAGATATAGTGCCTTTAGGTTTATATGTGCGACATATTAAAAGCAATTACGTCTTATAAACTTGTAGATTATTTGACAGCTATCTTTCTAGTATATGACCTAGTTTTTTAAACCTCTAAAACCAAATACTCTTATCTTATCTATGACTATACTCATATTATTTGTTTCCATCTTTCAGAATTGGACTATGTGCTGTCTTTGTTACTTTTTCATTTTTTAATTCAGTAGTTATGTCCAACTTAGCACCTCGTTTTGAAATAATGTCATTTATTCTTTATTTGTATTGGAGTTAATCAATGTTTTTACATCTATTTCAAGAACATCTGCTATTTTAAATAGTACTTCTAAACTTGTTTGTGTTCTATTCTGTGTGTAAAAATTGACCATATTATAACCTTTACCCAGCTTTTCAACTAACCAAGTTTGCTTAATTCCAATATTTTTTATGCGATTCACAGCTATGATAAGATCACGTTTTACATCTAGAGTTAAAAAAATAACTTATCTTATATGTCGAGATAAAAACAAAGAATAGTAAAAGTATTCTCATTCCATACATATTCTCACTTCCCTCGTGCGTCTTCATAAAAGCGTTTTTTTTTTAAAAATCGTAGTGGTCAATTGTAAAATAAAAAAACAAGAAAACCCAGCAATTTAACCAAAGCTCGAGTTACATAACGCGATACATTATGGTTTATTTATCCTATTAAGTTATCAGGAGAATAGTGTCCAGAAGCTTTTAACCCTGCGACACAGACATAATACAAACCCTTTTTTTAAAATACGTTTTAGAATTAACCAGCTGCAAAAGTTTCTATACCCCTTTTAATGAATAAACAACTCTTCCTCCAGATTCTGAGACCTCATTGTTTTGACATACGTAAACCCTGCTTTTTCATAAAAATAGCGCAATTTTTTTTCTTCTGTGGTCAGCCAATAATGCTGCGTGGGATCTCTTAATAACAAGTTTTTAAGCCATAAACTTCCGTAATTTTTATTTCTTTTATTTTCAGGAACCCAAACATAACCAATGTATAAATAACCTTTTAAGAACCAATGATGCGCCTCCTCTTTATAAACTTCCATTTCTGGTGTTGAAGCAGAAAAAACAATACCTCCTGCACAAATTTCATGATCCTGCTCCAAGGTCAAAATTTGGGCCTGCTCTTCACAGGTATTCCAAATGGGCAGGATACTTTCCTGCCATTCTAATGGCAATAGATCAAAGAAAACCGTTTTATTTTTTAAGATTTTTAGTTCCATCACGTCCTTTTATAAAAGTCCCCAGGACCATAATTTATCAGAATCCTCTTGCCAGCGATCTCCAATATCAGTGCGGTAGTAACTGTTATTGACAATAACGTTTTGCACACGGTTGTACATGTTGCGCTGTGCATCTTTCATCGTGATTCCTGTACCACTAACTAAAAGCGCAATTCCTGTGTCTCCAGTAATGAGCCATTCGTTATTTACTTTTTTAAGATGCATCAGATGTATGCCTTCTTTGGCTTCCTTTTTTAAGATGACAACGGCATCTTTAGAAAAGAGTTGAAAGGCTTTCTTATCGTCATAAGGAAATGGCGGTACTACAATAAACACGCCGACTTGAAATCCCTTTTTCACTTTGATTTCAAATTTTTGGCCGGAAGCTAATTTATAAAAAAGGTCTCCTAAGGGTTCTTGGATACCAGCACGTTGAATTAGAATTTGTGGGTAACCAAAACGAGAAGTAAATTCTAACGGATAAATGCCATTGCCATTTACAATACAATTGATGTCTATATGTCCTATAAAATTAGATGTTGCAAGGGTGGTTTCAAATTTCTTGAGGGTCGCATCAAATATGGGAGAATCTTTGGTCCAGAACATACTGGTTCCCATCTCACCAGTGGAAACGCCTAATTCTTTTGGAAATAATTTTTTATGCTCAAAAGTGATGTTTATGGGTTTCAAAAACTCTTTTCCATTAAAAAAGGAAGCGATGGAAATCTCTACTCCTTTTACCTTTTTTTGCAGCTGAAAATCACCAAAATCATTACCCCAAGATTTTTCATAGGCTTTTAACACACGTATCACGTCCAAGCCTTCGTCATCACTACCTACAAATAGCAGCTGCTTAAATTCTTGGGTTTCGCCCGAAGGCTTAATGACATAGGTATCTGGATGTTTTTCTATGAAAGCTATAGCTTCTTGAAAGCTTGTAAACTCATAAGAGGGCAATACTTTAATCTTATGGGCTTTTAATTGTTGATGGCCAAAATTACGATCTAACTCTAGTAAATCAGTGTATATAGATCCTCCTATAACGAGTTTTCCTTCGTTCCTAAGGGACTCACAAATTTTCCCGTAACCGGTGTAATCAAAGATAATCAAGTCTGCCCAATCGGTATGTTTTTTCCAATCCGTAACTTTAGGACAAAAACCGTAACCTATTTCTTTACAACCTCTTTCTTGTATAAATAATTTAATGCTATGTCCTTCTGACTGCATCACGTGAGCTATATCTAGAGTTTCTCCATACTTGGAAACAAAAAGAATTTTTCTTTTTACTCTCAGCGTTTTTATCAATTTATGAAAAGTGTCCTGTCATTATGAAATACTCTATGTATTCGTATGCTAAAATAAGGGACCACATAAAGCAGTCCCGTATAAAGATTAATTTACTTTTTTTAATGATTTTAAAATGTAGGTCTCCTCTGTGAATTCCCCGTTTTCTGTTTCTTTTTCAGGAATAATCTGATACGTTATTTTAAAGGTTTCCCCTACCAGTTCATCAGATTTTAAATCAAAAGAATTTAAAATATCTGTAGAAATTTCACTGAAAGCTATGTAAGTATCCTCACCATCCTCACCACCAGAAAGGCTAAAATTATACTCCTCATATTCATAACCATCATAAGTGACCACAGCACTCTTTACTTCTTGGTCCATCGCTTTAAAAGATAAAAAAGAGAGACTTAGTGCACATAAAACTAATATTACTTTTGTTTTCATTACTTAATTTTTTATATTGATATTTAGATTTATTTCGGAAGTTTTCCACCTCAAGTCCGATAGGCTTTTAGTACCTCTATCTAAAGAAGTTACACGTGGTTGAGCAAGGATTGATCGCTGTGTCTGTGTTAAAAATTAAGAAGTGTTTTTTATTATCATTGTTGGAATACTACATTTTTATAGAACGTACTATTCGAATGAAATTTAAACAAAAAAACCATTCGAAATACAAGTTGTTTTCTGATATTCCAATTCGTTTTAAAAGGGCTATTTAAAGA
>NZ_JBLIGN010000112.1:0-6538 GCF_047636915.1 Nonlabens sp.
GGCTTTTAATAGAGAATAAATTATACGTTGTTTTTGTTTTGTAAATGCTATTTATCGAGTGCACGGCAGTCTGTAGAAAATACTAAAAAGGTACTGGATCCTATAGAGTCTCCTCAGGTAATAGATCGACATAATTAAATCCAATTGTCAAGCCTTCACGTCTTTTCTAGGATAGTAGCAACAGTCTTGTTCTAGCACTTGTATAAAAGGGTTGATTCCTATCGGCTCCAAATGATTTGGAATTAAATACGTATGGTTGTTGTCTATTTGTTTACAAATCAATAAGAGCCATTTGCCTTACAATAGTTGAGGCATCAATATTTTTTACCGATACTTTGCAGCTGTATGTTCAACGCTTTTGTGGAAAGCTGTACTTCAATGAAAGATAATATCAGCGATAACATCAATGCGATGAGACTGGTTCCAAATACTATTTTTGCCCAAAAACTCAGTTCGATATAGATCAGGAACATGGTAATCACAGCTAATAAAAAGCTCAAAATAGCAACGGCTTGCATGTTTTTAATAATCGTAAGGCGCTTGGTTAGTTTTTGAACTTGTAAAAGTACTTTTTCTGAGTCTGTTTCTTCATACTGGCTGTATAAACTTCTAATTAATGCGGCAATGGCTAGATACCTTGCATTGTAAGCGAGCATGGTTAAAGAAATAGCTGGAAATAGAAGCGCTGGGATACTTAAAGTAAGATTCATTATTGTCTTTTTATGCAAGCAGAGGTTTCTGGTTCTATGATCCTGCCGGTTTTAGTAATTATTAAAAAAAAAGCTGCTTATCTTTACAAATTTGACAGAGGTATTCACCACTGTTAAATCATCAACAATTAGGTTATGGACACTATGGTGAGTTTATAAAGGAAAACTAAAACAGTGAATGAAAACAGTGACCGCTGGCTAGCTTCTACTGCCAAAAATAGCGCTGCCTATTCGTACCATCGTAGAACCTTCTTCTAGCGCAATTTCATAGTCACCAGTCATTCCCATAGATAATTCCGTAAAATCATGTCTGGAATCTAGTAAGTGGTCCTCTTTTATCTTTTTAAAAGTATGGGCTAGAGATTTGAATTCTGTTCTCACCTGATCTTTTTTATCGGTAAATGTTGCCATTCCCATAAGTCCTTTGATTTGCACATTTTTGTACTCTTTAAAGGCTTGATCGTTTAATAAAGCGATTAATTCTTGCTCATCAAAACCAAACTTTGATTCTTCTTGAGCAATGTGAACTTGCAGTAAGCAATTGATGATCCTATCGTTATTTTTAGCCTGTTTATTGATTTCTTTAAGCAATCTTGGAGAATCCACACTGTGTATTAAATGTACGTAAGGCGCCATATATTTGACTTTATTACGTTGGGTATGACCTATCATATGCCAGTGAATGTCCTTGGGAAGCGTTTCCCATTTCTCAGTCATCTCTTGGATTTTATTCTCACCTAGATGTCTTTGCCCAGCATCATATGCTTCTTCTAGATCGCTTATAGGTTTTGTTTTACTCACAGCCACTAACGTGGCTGTTGGGTGAACGCTTTCGCGAAAGCGTAACAAGGATTCTGTAATTGTGCTCATTTCTAAAATTCATAAATTATCAAACCACTAGGTAGTTTGGGACGGATAAAAGTACTTTTGGGAGGCATTCTCAAGTCGGCGTCTGCAATTGATTTCATCTGTTCTACAGTAGTTGGAAATAGACCAAAACCTACTTGAAACTCCTTTTTATCAACACGTTCTTTGATGTGCATCAAATCCTGCTTTCCAGAACTGTATTTGATTCTATCGTCTGTTCGTAGATCTTCTATTCCTAAAATAGGTAGTAAAATCAAATCGTATAATAGTTGCGTATCGAGATCCTGTAATGGAGTAGCGATTTCATACAAATCCTTACGTAAATAAAGGCTGTAAAACTCTCCATCAAGATACATACTGAAATGGTGCTTTTTTGAAGGTTTATAAAGCTCTAGACCTCGATTTTGAATTCTAAAATGTCGGTCTAGTTTCATTAAAAATTCTTCTTTAGTCAGTCCATTTAAATCTCTGACTTGTCTGTTGAATTCATAAATATTTAACTGACTTTCTGCAATGAGAAGGCTCATAAAATAATGATAGCTTTCTTTTGTAACTGCTGTTTCTTGAGAAAGCAAATTGGAACTGGCACTGCGATGGTGGCCATCTGCAATGTAGAGCTCTTTTATGTCTTGAAACTGGTTTTCTATATCTTTAATGATTTCTGGATCAGTAACTGCCCATAACTTATGTGAATTAAAGTCAGTGGTAGAGAAAAATTCATCCGGTCGCTGTAATTTTACTCGCTTGATAATTTCATCGATTCCAGGTCGATCTTCATAAGTAAGCAAAACAGGCTCTGCATTAAAACCGGCAAACTTGAGGTAATCTTTGAAAAGGATTTCTTTATCACTTAAAGTATCCTCGTGTATTTTGATTTTATTTTCTACATAATCTTGCGTACTGGTACTCGCAATTATACCGGTATAACTGTGATGCGGATCTTTATTTTCATATACATAAAAAGCAGGCTGCTGATCCTGAATCAAATAGCCTTCTTCTTTGAATTCTAGGTACCTATTGCGAACTAGATTAAATCTATCTACTCCAGAAACCTCTTGTTTGAATCTATATCCAGGATTTAAAATCTGTAAAAAACTATACGGATTGTAGTTGAGTTGTGCTTTGAGCTCTTTTTTACCGTAATCTTGATAGGTGCGTGAGATGAGGTGTGCGGCTATATCTGTTGCCGCTCGTACTCCTTTAAATGGTTTTATTTTTGGCATACTGTATTTTTATTTGAGTTGTCCCATCCCTACATTTCCCTATCTAAAAGCGTGGGAATAGAGATCTGTAATTTTAGGGTCTGCTACTTTACGTGGTTCTTGTTTCCCAAATGAACACACCAACTTTTTTTTAAGGGAGTCTTCCATTTCGTAATAATCTTTAGGAGTTCCTACTGTCATGTAAGTCAATCTCTAGAGAAAAAATTTCTACTTTAAGCTATCTAAAGGCTCTTTTCTCGTTATCGATGTACTTGCTTACCTTTAAACTATAGAATCCATGGTACAACAACATATTTTATTCAGTCCATATATAAATTTTAACCCGTTCCCGCTCGCGGTATTCCAGTTGTTCTAGGTTTAAATTCTGGTATTCAAAAACCCCTTCTTTGATGTGTCCTGATAGATTTTGATAACTTCTACTTATTTATCTTTTTTTCAATGATGTACTCTTGACGTTTTGTAATACCATCTTCTTTTTTATCATCCCTAAAGGTAATTACCACAGCATCAAATTCTTTTAAATTGAGAACCTCTTCTGACAGTACCGTATATATATTTGTGTATACTGTTTTAGAAATACTATCAATAAATAAAATTTCAGGTGCCTGTTTTACTGTTATTCCTAACTTATAAGTTTTTTTTTCTTTAAAAGAACTGCTTGAGAATTGATTTGAAATAGTTTCCGCAGATAAGCCTGTGAGTTTTGCCATCTTAAAATTCATCTCTTTTGCGGTCGTTTTATAGGTAGCGTGTCCTTTAAAACGAATTCCTTTTTCTATTTTTTTAACTAGTTGTTGACAAGAAGAGAAGCTTATAACAGCAAATAACAAAACAATAATTTTCTTCATAATGGTTTATTTAACCTTATTCGTATTCAAAAGATATCCTTTTGAGTTCTAAAGACCAGTTAGTGCTAGCTTCTGTTATTTGTTTGAGGTAATCATTAGAGTCCAGTGTATAGGTGCGAGTCAAGTTTTGAGTTATATTAAGGTTGTTAAATGTTCTTTGTATACCAACTAGTTGATTAGAATTACCTAGGCCTGTTAGTGCTCCTTCGTTAGACAAACCGTCAGAATGAAGGTATCCATTAAGGCGGTTATCACTAAATAGCGCTCTAGGTCTAAAGCCTCCTTTATAATTCACCGGTATAAATGTGTAATCAAATGTGGTGTCATTTTCTTCAACATTTACTGTTTGAGGCAACAAACCGTTATAGGTGGCAGTTTCTAGAGCCATACTGCCAGAGTTTATCGCTGTAACCAGCTCGTTTGAATCATAAGCAATCGTAAAAGAACCATTATTAACGTCAATACTATTATTTTGATCGTAATTATAATTACTTAGAGAATTAAATGGAAAAACAAAATCTTGATAGCTTATCGATTGCATCCTTTGTAAGCCGTCGTAAGTATAGAGATACTCTTCCATTAAGACAGAGTTCGGATCATAGAATTTTAAAGATTCTAAATCATTTAAATTATTGTATTCATATGTGGAGGTAAATGAAAGGTTGTTTTCAAAATAGATACTGTCCGTTTTAGGCAGTCCATTTTCAAAAATAGAAACCATTCTTTGAGGATAAGTTTGACCTAAATCAATACTTTCTTCAATCGTCATTTTAGAGACTTGTAATTCAAGTAATGTGGCACTACCACCGTCATCAGAAGAGCAACTTATAAAAGTTGTTAAAACTAATAAATTTAAAAAGCATAGAGTTTTATTCATGTTATTTTGGTTTATAAAAAACTCTTACTAACTACTTCCGCTTTTCTAGAAGTGGCATAATCATAGAATCCTTCTCCAGATTTGATGCCTTTTTTGCCAGCCATGACCATGTTTACTAATAAAGGGCAGGGTGCGTATTTAGGGTTTTTGAAACCCTCGTGCATCACGTTAAGGATACTTAAACATACATCTAGTCCAATAAAGTCGGCCAGTTGTAAAGGTCCCATAGGATGCGCCATTCCCAATTTCATTACGGTATCGATTTCTTCTACACCAGCAACGCCATGGTATAAGGTCTCTATCGCCTCATTTATCATAGGCATTAAAATACGGTTGGCTACAAAACCTGGATAGTCGTTTACCTCAGTAGGGGTCTTACCCAATTGTTTAGAGAGTTCCATTATGGTAGCCGTAACTTCATCACTGGTAGAATAGCCACGTATGATTTCTACGAGTTTCATGATAGGCACCGGATTCATAAAGTGCATTCCTATCACTTGATCTGGGCGTTTGGTAACCGCTGCGATTTGTGTGATAGAAATAGAAGAAGTATTGGTAGAAAGAATGCAATGTGCTGGTGCAAATTGATCCATATCACCAAAAACCTTAAGCTTTAAGTCTAAGTTTTCTGTCGCTGCTTCTACGACAAGATCTGCTTGTGAGACACCTTCTTTAAGATCTAAATAAGAAGTGATATTCCCTAACGTACTTGTTTTATCGTCTTCTGTGATGCGCTCTTTAGCAATCATGCGGTCTAGATTTTTGGCAATGGTAGCCATACCTAGATCTATATTTTCTTGAGAAATGTCCACAAGAGAAACTTTAAATCCTGATTGTGCAAAGGTGTGTGCAATTCCATTTCCCATGGTTCCTGCACCTATTACTGATATGTTTTTCATATTCTTCAATTATAAGCATCCTGCTCTTTTAAAAAGGTCTCGACTTATGTTGGACCAAAGATGAATGCAAGTTATTTTATCACTTGTTACTTGGATTTACTGCACTTGATGCAAAACCTGTCTTTTTTACTGTCGGTCTACAGCGATCTAAACTCTTTAATAATTTTCAACGCGACATCGAGTGCAGCAGTTCCATCCTCTAAATTAACGATCGGTCGCGTATCATTTTCTATAGCGTCTGCAAAGGTTTCCAGCTCTTCTAGGATTGCGTTGTTATCTACTACATCTGGATTGTCAAAATAGATTTGTTTTTTGATACCTTCTGCATTCTGAAGAATCATGTCAAAATCTCCCGGTACTTCTGGCGCGTTTTTCATACGGACCACTTCTACTTTTTTAGTTAAGAAATCTACCGAGATATAAGCGTCTTTTTGGAAGAAACGAGCTTTACGCATCTTTTTAAGACTGATCCGGCTTGCTGTAAGGTTTGCTACACAGCCGTTTTCAAATTCTATCCGCGCATTTGCAATATCGGGTGTTTCAGAAATGACAGAAACACCGCTAGCGCTCACACTTTTCACCTTGCTTTTCACCACACTTAAGATCGCATCGATATCATGGATCATTAAATCTAGCACGACACTTACATCAGTCCCACGCGGATTGAACTCTGCGAGGCGATGAGTTTCTATAAACATAGGATTGTCAAAACGGTCTGCTACAGATCTAAATGCTGGGTTAAATCGTTCTACTTGGCCTACTTGTCCTTTTACATTGTGCTTTCGCGAAAGCGAGATCAATTCCTCCGCCTCTTCTACGGTTACCGTTATAGGTTTTTCAATGAATAGGTGTTTTCCAGCTTCTAAAACTTTTATACCACTCGCGTGATGGTAAGACGTAGGAGTAACCACGTCTATCACGTCGCAGGCGGCGATGAGTTCATCAATATCTGAATAATAGGTGTATCCTAAATCGGCTTCTATTTGAGCGGCAATCTCTGCACTGGCATCATAGAAACCTATAAGGTCGTATCTCTTGCTTTGTTGTAATAATTTAAGGTGAATTTTACCTAGGTGACCAGCACCGAGAACTCCGACTTTAAGCATCATGTTGC
>NZ_JBLIGN010000113.1:0-6484 GCF_047636915.1 Nonlabens sp.
TATTCTGTTAAAAATAAAAACAAGTAACGTATAAATTATGTTTGACTTTAATAAGATTAATGTAAAAACGAGAAGTATCTATGGATTCCTATTTTCGTTAGCTAATATGTTGTTGGTTCTTTTTGCTGACTTTATTTTTGATTGGTCAGATTTAGGTTGGGATTACTACCTTTTTTATTTTGTAATTATGGCAATATTTGCCTTCTTTTTTGCAGGAATGACTTTAAAAGAGAATTTTTAAAGGGATACCAAACAAAGAGAATAGAGCTGTTTTAGAAACAAACTTATTTCATAAGGTGTTCACGGCTATCGTTTTCACATTATCTTTGAATTAAAGGATTATTTTTTGAGGAGCTACCTATTGATATTACAAGAACAGTTGGTTCGTTTTATGTTTTCTTCTTTATTTTATTTATTGTGAATTGATTCTTTTTAAAGAAAAAAGCAACTAAATAATAAATTGATATGCCATTGGTTATTATCAAGTAAAAAGAAACTTCTATAAAATCAATTTGGATGTCTTCGGTATCTTTTTTATATAGGTAAAAGCCTTTTAATTTTATTTTTTGGTCGCATCGTTTATAGCATTCTATAGCTTAATATTTATAAGGATTTAGTCTTTTTAAAAACAAAAATCTATGGATGCAAAGAGAAGTAACCATAAGTACGGTTAAGAAATAACCGCTGGACAATGACCTGTTCATGGTATAGGATGCTTTGCCTGCTACTTCTTGTCTAATCATGTGTTCACAGCAATTAAACATTCCTATCTTCTGTATATGAAACCATAAGATGTGACGCATTCCTTTTTGTTCACTTTAAAAGATGAAAATATTCTTAAATAATAATTAAAGTTTAATTTTAGCCTCATTTTTGCATTCTATAAGGTTTCTTCAGGATAGGAAGCAAACAAACAACGAGGCACTGTTCAAAAACTCTGTTTCATTAGTTTAAAAAGTAGGTAACCAAATTAAAACTATCTTATGCACGCACATTTCAAAGACCTTCCAGATGAGTCAAGAGTATGGATCTACCAAGCTAACAGACCTTTTACAAATGACGAGCTCAACGAGTTAAAACCACAGATGGATAATTTCCTAGAACAGTGGACAGCACATGGAAAAGATCTATTTTCTGGTGTTGAATATCCTTATAATCGTTTTATTGTGATAGGATTAGATCAGTCAAAGGCTGGGGCAACTGGATGTTCTATCGATTCAAGTGTTCGTTTTATTCAATCTATTGAGAAAGCTTTTCTTATAGATTTGATGGATAAAATGAACGTTACTTTTAAAAATGGAAAGTACTTAGCCCACAAAGAACTTACCGATTTTAAAAAAATGGCTAAAGCAAAATCAGTTTCTCCGAGCACGATTGTTTTTAATAATCTGGTGGAAACCGTAGGGGAATACAGAGAACACTGGGAAGTTCCAGCAAGTGAAAGCTGGCATTCTAGGTTTTTTTAGAATTATGTAAACCGTGATCAGTATCTATTTTGCTAGTTTTATAACGATACTGTTTCTTGATTATACAGTTTTGGCTTGTCAACAAAAGCTTGGTGGATGCCTGTTTTAATGGGATTTATAAGTCCAGTTGCAGCAGCGGTATGCAGATTAGACAATATTAATGATTGCGATAATTGCACAACTGTCGCAGCTAGCTGCGAAGAAGGCTCAAGAATTTTAGTTTTGTAGCTGGTTGGTGTGGTGGAAGTGATGGTAATGTGACTTGTAATGAACATAAACGCAGGAAACTTAAGACTTTTTTCAAAATAGCATTTGAATTGTTTTTGACATCTATTTATTTAAGTAATTGTTATTTCATTTCATGGAATTAATGGTTCTGACGAGTGCATTTTAATGTCAAAGAAAAAATGTCCCGATGGTATTTTATCTTACAAGCACGAATCACCCTATTTTTCAGAAGACCTATGTGAATGTGAATGCATCTGATACACATACTATAGTTCCTAAAACAGTTCACAAACCAGCTTATATTTAAACAGTTTTTTTTATTTCATGCTGGTCAAATTCGGTATCTTTCGGATATAGGAATGATGGTTGCATTCCTGATAGAAATTGCTGAAAACGATATGAAATTTAAATATGCTTCTTGGCTTATAGTAGTTTTCGCTTTCGCGAAAGCATACACTTCACAAGCTCAATTAACCACTAACAGACCTTTAATTGCCACAGATTCCGTGGCACAAATGCACTGGGTGGATAGTGTGTACAACAGTTTGTCTCAAAAAGATAAAATAGGACAATTGTTTATGGTAGATCTGTTTTCCAACAAAGGAAAAGCACATACTGACCAGGTGCGCAAATTGGTGGAAACGTATAAAATAGGCGGTATCATTTTCTCAAAAGGTGGACCAGTGCAACAAGCTTATTTAACTAATGAGTTGCAAGCCAAATCAAAAACACCTCTGTTGATCGCTATGGATGCCGAATGGGGGCTCGCTATGCGACTGGACAGTACGTATGCGTTCCCATGGAACATGACGCTTGGAGCAACTCCTGGAACAAGATCCAGTTATAAAGTAGGGAAACGAATCGGTGAGCATTGCAAAAGACTAGGAGTGCATATTAATTTTGCACCAGTTGTAGACATCAATACCAATCCGCAGAATCCTATCATAGGAAATAGAAGTTTTGGTGAAGACATGAACAATGTTACCGACAAGGCCGGTGCGTTTATGAAGGGTATGCAGAGTACCGGTACACTGGCTTGTGCAAAGCATTTTCCTGGTCATGGAGACACAGATCAAGACAGTCACAAAACCTTGCCAACAGTAGATTTTAGTGCAGCTCGCATCGATAGCGTAGAATTAACTCCTTATAGAAAGTTGATGGATAAAGGAATGGCGAGCGTTATGGTGGCTCATTTAAATATCCCAAGTCTGGAATCCAGGTCCGGCTATCCTACCAGTATCAGTGAAAAAGTAGTTACTGATTTATTGAAAATAAAGTTAGGTTTTAAGGGCTTGATCTTTACAGATGCTTTGAATATGAAAGGGGCGAGTAACTTTAGTGCTCCAGGAGAAATAGATCTACAAGCGTTTAAAGCGGGTAATGATGTGTTGCTTATTTCTGAAGATGTGCCTAAATCTATTGATAAAATATTTGCAGCCATGGCATCAGGCGATATTACCGAAGAGCGACTCGCGCATTCTGTAAAGAAGATATTAATGTCTAAATACATGGCAGGTCTTAACCAGTATGAACCGATCGTTATTCCACAACTCTTAGAGGATTTGAATACGGAAAAAGATGACGTGGTCTATGAAAATGCGATTTCTAAAGCTATCACTGTTTTAAGGAATGAGAACAATATTTTACCCATTAGTAACCTAGAAACAAAGAAAATCGCTTATGTACCATTGGGAGATGATTCTGGAGATGTTTTTTATAAAGAACTTAATAAATACACCAAAGTAGACAAGATAGTAGGTGATAAGCTGGATGTATTGCTTCAAATGCTAGAAAACTACAATACGGTTATCGTAGGATTTCATAGAAGCAATGAGAATCCATGGAAATCATACAGGTTAGAAGAACGCGAGTTGACATGGCTGTATGAGATAGCAAGAAAGCATCGCATTATTTTTGATGGTTTTGTAAGTCCTTATATGTTAGATCAGATCAAGACGGAAAAGAATTTTGAAGGAATTGTGATGTCTTATCAAAATAGTGAGTGGAGTCAAATGGTTAGTGCGCAAATGATTTTTGGTGGTAGAGATGCTGTTGGGACCTTACCAGTAAGTGCTGGCTTGTTTAAAGTCAACGAAGGTATACCCATTAAAAGTCTAAAACGCCTCTCTTATGGTAATGATCCTTCTAGTGTAGGGTTGGACTTTGGAATGTTGTCAAAAATAGACAGTATTGCAAATTATACGATCAACAAAAAAGGAGCTCCCGGAATGCAAATTCTAGTAGCCCGACGCGGTAAAGTGATTTTAAGTAAGACCTATGGGTATCATACCTATGATAAAAAAGATCCAGTCACCTATAAGGATCTTTACGACATTGCCTCCGTTACAAAAATAGTATCGACGCTTCCGCTAGTTATGGAGTTGGAACAAAATAACATTATCTCTATAGATGATGTCATTTCTAAACTAGATGAAGATTTAAAGAATACTAATAAGGGGCAAATAACGGTGAAGCAAATGCTTTCCCATTATGCCAGGTTAAAGCCATGGATTCCATTTTATATCTATACGCTAGATTCTCTGACGCATCAACCTTTATCTCAATATTACAGCAAGGGATCTAAAGCAAATTACAGAACTCAAGTAGCCGACGAGTTGTTTATCAACTCTATGGCCCAAGACACCATATTTAACCGCATTAAAAACAGTGAGTTAAGAGAAGATCTTGAATACAAATACAGCGACCTTCCTTATTATTTGTTAAAAAAATATATAGAAAGTCATTACCTTAAAAACCTAGATGAACTGACGCAAGATCATTTTTATGAAAGTCTAGGAATGAATCGTACGGGTTACTTACCCCGTAAAAAATTCCCTATTTCTCAGATCATTCCAACAGAGAATGATACGATCTTTAGAAAACAATTGATTCATGGGTATGTGCACGATCAAGGTGCAGCGATGCAAGGCGGAATAGGTGGACATGCCGGTTTGTTTTCAAATGCAAATGATATAGCAAAGATGATGCAAATGTATCTTCAAGGAGGCACTTATGGAGGAAGACAGTATTTTACACAAGAGACCATAGATAAGTTCAATACCTGCTACTACTGTGAGAGTGACGTGCGTCGCGGAGTAGGATTTGATAAACCACAATTAGAAGAAGAAGGTCCTACCTGTGGTTGTGTGAGTAAAAGGAGTTTTGGACATAGTGGTTTTACAGGTGCTTATACCTGGGCAGATCCCGAAGAAGAAATAGTATATGTGTTCTTGTCCAATAGAATACATCCAGATGTGGGAAATAGATTCCTCATCGATAAAAATATCAGAACTGAAATTCAGCAAATTATCTATGATTCTATCATAGACTAAATCTAAACTAATGAAACTAGCCATAGTGTGTTATCCTACCTTCGGTGGTAGTGGAGTAGTAGCTACCATGTTAGGCACAGCACTTGCTGAACGCGGTCATGAAGTACATTTTGTGACCTATAAACAACCGGTACGGTTAGATTTGCTTTCTAGTAACATCTTTTTTCATGAGGTAAATGTGGAAGAGTATCCGCTCTTTCATTACCAGCCTTACGAATTGGCACTGTCCAGTAAACTAGTAAATGTAGTACAAGAATACGGTATTGAATTATTGCATGTTCATTATGCGATACCACACGCTTATGCGGGCTATATGGCACAACAAATGTTAAAAGCTCAAGGGATTACGTTACCTATGGTCACGACCTTGCACGGTACCGATATTACACTCGTAGGAAACCATCCTGTTTATAAACCAGCAGTCACCTTTAGTATCAATAATAGTGATGTGGTGACTTCTGTTTCCGCTAATTTGAAACGAGATACTATAAAGCTTTTTGAAATTACCAAGCAAATCGATGTGGTTCCTAATTTTATAGATATGTCTTTGTACAAGACAGAGTTCAAAGATTGTGATCGAACCGTAATGGCATTCCCGCAAGAGCGCATTATTACCCATATAAGTAATATGCGTCCTGTAAAACGCCTTATGGATATCATAAAGATTTTTGAAATCGTAGAGAAACAGATTCCGGCCATATTAATTATGGTAGGAGATGGTCCAGAACGTTTTGCAGCAGAAGAATACGCTCATAAAGCGGGTTTAAAAATGAAGATCAAATGGGTGGGGAACAGTACAGAAATTGATCGTATTCTCTGTTTTTCAGACTTGTTTTTATTGCCTTCCGAGAAGGAAAGTTTTGGTCTTGCGGCTTTAGAAGCCATGGCAAACCACACACCAGTGATCTCCACAAATACAGGTGGTTTACCAGAGGTGAATGAAGATGGTGTTTCAGGCTATACTAGTGATGTAGGCAACATTGAAGAAATGGCAGCAAATGCTGTGAAGATCTTGGAAGACGATCAGGTCTTAAATGATTTTAAAAATGCCGCTTTCGCGAAAGCGGAACAATACGACATACTAAAAATAATACCTCAATATGAAAAATTATATAACACTGTGCTTGATGGCACTAAGTCTTTGTAGTTTCAGTTCGTGCTGCAGTAAAAAAGAAACAACAAAGCAGGCCGAACAATCCCAGGTCAAAAGCTTTAAGATTCTTATCAATGATCACCATATGAATATAGTGAAGGAGAAGTCCATGATTATTGATACGGAGGAAAAGTTGAAAGAATTTTATACAGTTCTGAATGCAACTCGATCTCCAGGTTTTGAAACTCCAAAGGTAGATTTTACTACCCAATCAGTAATTGTCGTGGCTATGGGACAAAAAAATACGGGAGGATATAGTGTTTCATCGCCCAGGTATAACCTGGAACAGCACACATATGAATTTT
>NZ_JBLIGN010000114.1:0-6438 GCF_047636915.1 Nonlabens sp.
AATTGCCCAACCGTATAACTGGAGGAACCTCCGCTGCCTGTGGCATCTCCTCCTGATGTTGGAATGGTTTGTTGTGAATACATTAATTGTGTAACAAGTAATAGACAGGCCACGAGTGTTATTTTTTTCATTGGGTCTTTTTAAAAGGTTTTGCTTTTTCTTGCCTCAATGGAAGAAGGAAGAAAATTAATTAACCTAAGTCAAAGCGTACAATAATAAAGTTTTTTCCTGTCTTTTAAAAAAATAACAGTTTTTAAAAAAAAATTCAGGGCTGAATGCCACCCTTCTACACCGTAACTTTAATTCGCAAATTTTAATAGGAAAAACCTAAATAACTAATGTATCACCGTGTTGTATGAATAGCTTCTTGAAACCTTTGCTATATATGAATAAAAATAAAATATTTTAACTTGGGTGCAACAGTTGTAAGTTTTAATTTTATGTGTAAAAGAAACCTTTTTTTAAGAAGGCAAGAACATTAATGATTGGTATGTTGTTAAACACGTCTGATATAGGTGGCCTTTACTTAAGAAAGCAGGCAGGCAGAAAATAAAGAAGTCCTTTTTGATTTTTGGCTTAGGAAGACTTTTAAATCTACTAACCGTATTGTGTGTTTTTCTACCATAAAATTGTCTGTAAAAAAAGCGGCGAAACTGCTGCCTTTTTTAGTAAGAAAGCTCTGAAAAGCCCAAACATTGTTTGTGTTGTTCTTATTGTTGTTTTACTTATATCCCTTATAAAAACCTATTATAAAATCTACCATCCATTTTAGTGTCAAAAACGTCATCCACAGTAGGCTAATCATAATGTGCCAGAGCAATTTTATGACATTTATGACAAGTGTAAATGCCATAAAGAATAGCTGAAGTGTCGCAGCGTTTTTGCCTCTTACTTGAACGCCTGCAAATTTAAAGCTGGAATAATTAGGCTTTATTATATTATAGGAACCTCTTTTATTTTTTATGGAGGTACTAAGCCCTGTTTTAGAGACGTTGAAATTAAAAGGGCCGCTATTATACCTGCCGATAAATTGAAAATTTCCATTTTGAAACCCCATCCTAGCTCCTTTAAAAAGTCTTTTATGAAGTCTGATGCCGTGATTAGTATTAAAAGTAGCAGCATACCCATCTTTAGATACTGTTTTTGTCGCAGAGACACCGCTAGTTCTAGAAACACGAATGTTTTTACCCTGATATTCAATTCTTTTTTTCGGTGCTGTGTCTTTAAATGGCATTTTTTTTTTAAAATTATTCCTTCGTTAATAAAGGTCTCAAAGAAGTTTACTTCTTTATGAGGGTTTTCCGTCTCTAAAAATAACTTCTTTATCACTAATTTTAAGAATGTTATATTTTTGATTAACTATTTACTTGACCGTTTTATAGAATTGTTTAGAAAATAGATTCTCTTATACTACTTCAACAAATCCTTTACATGATAAAACGCAAATTCGATTCTTCTTACCTTATTTTGGATACCTAAAAAGACATGTTAACCGCTGCATCTGTATATCAAATGGCTAAGGAATTATCTACTACATAACTCCGGAAAATTTATGCGGCGATAAGTGATGATGTGACCTTAAAACAGTACCCTAAAAGAGGAAAAAAGAAATATTCGTTCCTGGTGAATGCATAAAAAAGTTTGCTCAAAAACATAGCATTTTCAAATAGTACTTTCCATTCAAAAGAAGGCTGCTACCAACTCCTCCTCAGAAATATTATTGAAATACTCGCTACTTTTGATTTCCTTTAATTTATTCCATACGGCTTCCTGGCGGTGCTCCAATCCTATCAAAGCTTGTTTTACTTCTTCTATGTCACGGTTTACGAAGAAGTCACCAAAAATGTCGAGTTCAGTAATTACCCCTTTATACACATTAAGATGTACTTCCACATGCCCTCCATTTGTCTTTACTCCTTTCTTTAAACCATACTTGGGAGAATAGCCATAGTTCCATGACCAAGTGCTGTACTTTTCATCTGCTAGTTTTTGAATGGCGGCTTTATCCTTTAGAGTTAATTGGTAAGGAATAGCATCAGGGTACGTTTCAGTAATGTGGTTCATCACCTTTTGGCGAAACTGATCTACGCCAATATCATCTTTTAGATGGCTAGAAATATTTGTCACCCTGCTCCTTACCGATTTTCGAGCTTTCCCTTCAAACTTTAAGGGGTTTACGTTCAAAGCATCTGATATATCCTGAATTTCAGAAGCATAAAGCAAGGTACCATGGTGCAACACTCTTTGCTTTTGATGATAGATGTGTTCTGCATTACCAGAAAACTTTTGGTCGTCAATTAGAATGTCGTTTCTACCAGAAAAATGAGCCTTTACTCCCAGTCCCGCTAAAACATCAATAATAGGCTGATTGTATTTTTTAAAATCCACTTTTGCTCCTTCCTTACCATAGCCCATTATAAAGGTATAGTTGATGTTTCCCAAATCGTGAAAAACAGCTCCGCCACCGGTAAGGCGTCTTACTACCTTTATACCTCGATGCTTTACATGATTTACGTTTATCTCGGCAAGAGTATTTTGATGTTTACCTACGATAATAGCGTTGTTATTGCGCCACAGCATGAAAATATTATCGTTAAAATTCTTAAGGAAGTACTCCTCTACTGCTTGATTAAAGTAAGGATCAAGACTCTCACTATCTATACAAAACATGGCCATGAAAATAAAGTTTAAAATGAATCAAAAAATTAGAATTATAGATTTTAGAAAATATTTAGGAATTTGAAACAGCTTATTTGAACGGTTGCGGCTCTATCCTCTTATTGCCTCATAATTTATACTGGTACTCTTTGCTGTTTTCATTTGTTTTAAACTGCTGCACAAATTCTAGCAAATCGCACACTTCAAATAGATCCATGAAGCACCCTATTTATGGACTCTAAAATACGTATTTATACAGGGACCTCTATATGCTTAATAAAAATACAGGTTCCATAATTATCTCCGTTAAAACTGCGTTTGCCCTAAACATTTAGTGCGTGTACTAAAGTGTATTTCAATTAGTATCGTTTTATCCGCAATAGTATCTCCTGTAAAGTTTTTTTTTAGACTAATACAAAGTCTTGCTATAACAGGTCTTGATTTTTCGTTTTTTTATAAAATAGTTATTGCGTCATCTTCCTAAATTTCTGTGATGCTTTTTTGCACTGATGCGATAGATTGAAAGGAGAACCTGTCAAAACTTACAAAAGCTTTTAAAAGTTTACAAATTCTTTTTCACCAAAACACTCAGAGTCAGCAGAGGCCTTAGCAACAATAGTGCCCCAGATTTTCCATCCGTTCATAAGATCCTACTTTTTAAAAGAGTAATCTTCTGACTCCTTTTACCAAAACAATTTAACTTTATGTTCTAACATCAATTTATATTTTAATGCATTTGAGTAATTATTGTGGCTGGTGTTTTATGAATTTATTTTTTACCCTTCTATCCTTTAGTATCAAAACGGGTTATACTATCCTGACCTACAACGTCTGGATATGTCAAAGACTTAGCAACTATCGCTTTGTTTCTTCCTTGCGTTTTATCGGTCAAATCATTCCATTTAGTACCGCTATTATTCAAGCTCTCCTCCTTGATGTAGCAATCAAATCTATTGCCTTGCCATCTTGGTGTTTTTTTGTGACTTGCAAAAAAAGGGGAATCTGTTTTAAAATTAGTAGACCAAATACGACAGCATACATAACTTCCACAAGGACCAATATCACCAATTCGATTTGCTTCTTCACGCATCCCAATTTGACGCATAACTATGCGCACACGAAAGGCTTCGGAAAGGTGTTTAATTAACACTCGATAATCCACGCGTCCTTCGGCGGTGTAATAAAATGTGGCTTTAGATATATCGCCCTGGTAGTCAACGTCGGTTAGTTTCATAAATAAGTCAAGCTCTTTAACTAAAACCCGAGCTTTACGCAAAGTATATAATTCAAGTTCTTTAGCCAGCTTCCATTGGGTTATATCGGCAGAATTTGCGCTGCGATAGAGTTTTTTAACCACATCCTCTGCACGCACATTCTTTTTCTTAAGCTGCAAACGAACCAGTTCACCAGTTAAGGAAACATGCCCAACATCATAACCACCCATATTGCCTTCCACAACAACCAATTGGCCACTTTTGAGGTCTATATTTTTAAGATTAAGATAGAATTCTTTACGGGATCCTTTGAACTTTATCTCTATAATAGTACAAACTTTAAAAGCAGGTGGTATAAAAACATCCGACAACCAATCATATACATCTGATTGACTAGATCCATACACAAGACTCGAACCCCTACTTTTGAAGCCTCTAGGAATAGAAGAACCCTCCGTTGAATAATTATCATAATCCATATCAATCTTTATTTTAGGCTCTTTTCAAGAGTGAATAAAATTCTAAACTTATCGGTTTCATAAAAAAGGGCCTATTACTGGTCATCTTCATCAATCTCTAAAAGCATATTACAGGCTTCCTGTAATTCTAAAAGCGTTTTTTTATTCTCGCTTTTTTGCGCAATCTCAATTCCCTTTTTATAGATTATAACTGCTTTTTCTAAGTGATTCAGCGACTCATATAATTTCCCCAATTGATAGTAACTCGCTATATAATTTTCATCATCCTTTATCAATTTCAAAAAGCAATCTGTTGCGGCGTCATTTTTCTCCACCCTCACATATTCCAGTGCTAATGCATATCTGAGAAAAGAGTCATTGCTATCCTCCTTTAAATATTCTTGTAATTGTTCTATCCTACTTTTCATTATTTTGTTTTGTTTTCTAAAATATTTCTCCAAACGGAATAAGATATTTGATGGTTCTAATTGTGTGATAGCAACTTGATAAAATAACGGTTGAAATTGATGGTGATCTAATTTATTTGCAAGCAATACCGTGAAATTGTTTATATCAAGGTTTTAATGAGAACCCTAATAACCTATATAGTGTTTTTTTTTTGTGCTCGTAATTATGAATCATACGCTCCACCCAATATTAAAAACCAGGATAAAAATTATGTCTTATAGGTCCCGTAATTGGAATATTGAGTGATAATCAGCGTCATTTTGATATTTTACCATTTAACATCTGCCACCTTTACTTTTGGTTCTTTTGCGTTTTGTATAGACACTTGTTGTGCCACCTTACGTGCCATTTCCATATAGGCAATAGCTTGCGGTGTGTTATCTTGAAGTACAGCCGGGGTTCCCGAGTCTCCAGATTCGCAGATGCCTTGCACCAGTGGTATTTCACCCAATAATGGAACTTCTAATTCTTCTGCAAGTTTCTTAGCTCCGTCCTTGCCGAAAATGTGATATCGCTTCTCTGGCTCCTCTGGCGGACTGAAATAAGACATGTTTTCTACAATTCCTAAAACAGGTACATTTATGGATGGTAATTGAAACATTCCCACACCTTTTTTTGCATCTGCCAATGCCACAAATTGAGGCGTACTGACGATTACAACTCCATTCAAAGGAACAGCGCCAACTAAGGTTAAATGAATGTCGCCGGTTCCTGGAGGTAAATCAATAATCATATAATCTAATTCACCCCAATCTGCTTCCTGAAACATTTGAACAACTGCTTTTGATGCCATTGGCCCACGCCATACAAGAGCTTGGGAAGTATCCACAAAAAAACCTATAGATAATAATTTAACCCCAAAACGTTCTATGGGAATCATTTTATTTACGCCGTCAATCTCTTTATTCATGGGTTTTGCATCCATAACATCAAACATAATGGTTTGTGAGGGACCATAAATATCTGCATCAACCAAACCAACCGATGCACCTAACTTCACCAAGGCTAAAGCTAAGTTGGAAGCCACTGTAGATTTCCCAACACCGCCTTTGCCTGATGCTATCCCGATAATATTTTTTACGTTGGGCAATATAGGCCCGCCGCTTTTACGAGATGATACATCAGAGGTCATTTTTACATTAACATTTGCATCTTCATCTATATGATGTAAAATTGCATCTATACAACTCTTACGAATCAATTCTTTCAGTGGGCAAGCAGGCGTTGTAAGAACTACGGTAAAACTAATGTTTTTACCATTTAGTTCTATATCCTTTATCATACCAAGGGTTACCAAATCTTTCTTTAAATCAGGATCTTCTACATTTTTTAAGGCTTCTAAAACTCGTTCTTTCGTGACGTTCATTTTTGTACTCCTTCTAGTTAATATGATTATTATTATTTACCGAATCCCCAAGTTTAAATGGCTGTCAAATTTTATTTCCTATTGACTTCTCTAACCATAACCATTCTATCATCCCCTACAGAAACCAAATAATTATGATACGTACTCCAGATTAATTTATTTACAGAATGGGTATGTGCTTCAAAATTTTCTTTTGTGATGCGTTTTAATAATTGATATGTTTTTGCATCCCAAATTTTGACCGTTTTATCGCGGCTAGCAGTTGCAAATAAAT
>NZ_JBLIGN010000115.1:0-6415 GCF_047636915.1 Nonlabens sp.
TGCTTTAACATCTCGATACTTCGGCAAGCTCAGCACAGGAAAATCGGTGTTGGAAAGCATCACACAGGCCGCTGTAAGAATAAAGAATACATCTTCTTTTACTCGTCATCATGTAGCGTCTTCCTAACTTTTATTTTTTTAGTTGACTCCATGCATTTGTAGCAATTTTATAGTAAAGATATTTTTGTCATAACTTTATAAATTAAAAAAGCACAAATTGATCTCCTTCTACAAGACGCTCTTCTCTAATAATATATGCATCTTCTTCTGCAAACTTTAGTCTTTCATAAAGACAGCGGTCGTAATCTTTAAACAATTTATCTCCTACAGGTTTCAATAATTCCAATCCGTTTGCTTCTGGATTCTTTATTTTTTTTGAGATAGGATAAGCATTGAATCCTTTAGAGTCAAACGGTTGCATCATTCTAGAAATCTCTTTAGCAGAACTATCTGATTGCAGCCATTTTTCTTCATCTTCTTTACTCAATACTACTGGAGCTCTGTGATGCTCTATTCTTTCTGTAAGTCTATTTGCGGCGCTAGTTATTACCGCAACAGTATGGTGCAATTCTCCGGTTAATGGATGTTGCCAAGTGTCATAAATTCCAGCCAAGGCAAAAGGACCGCGATCACGATTGGGATATACCAAATACGGTTTATTCAGTTTTTCTTGTTTGGGGCCTTCTATAAATGCATCTACAAGGACTAGACATCGTTGTGATTTCATAGCGTGACGAAACATAGGTTTGTTAAAAATTCCCATCGGTCCTTCATAATGAGGATCGTTTTCTGGATTAAAACTTCCTTCACTACGCGCATTGATCATGTATGTCTGCTTGTGTGCCCAGTTAGGTGTGTACCCTAGCGTATACATTTGTATATGGTTAGGCTGCTCGCTTGTTATGACAGGTATTTTATTACCGGCGCTAATATTTACGTTTTCCTTAAGTTCAGCGCTTTTTATAAAAGCGGCATTAAAACGCTTCTCTAAATCTATTGCTGGTGTAATTATCGTTGCTCTTCCACACATAATTAATAGTATTTTGGAATATTTCCAAGAATTATTCCTGTTGACGATTCAAATGTATGGAATAATTCCAATATAATGGAAATAATCCTATGTTAAAATTGGAATTATTCCTAAAAGACCTATATTTGCTGTATGGTACAAGAGATTCCAACAGAGGCAAAAAGATTCAAACAGGTACGAGAGGACTTGGGGAAAACACAAAGCGAGTTTGCAAGCTTGCTTAATGCAGGTAGCACAACGGCTGATATCGAGCGTGGTAAAAAGAAAATTACGGGTAAAATCGTAACAGAACTATTGCGACAGTTTAATGTGAATCCGCTGTGGTTGTATGGAAATAGCTACAATAAATATTTAGAGACGAGTACGAGCACTGCGCCTAAAATTATTACTATGGACACTAATGATCGTGAAAACATGATCATGGTTCCCATAAAAGCTAGCGCTGGATATGCGAGTAATGTACAAGATACGGATTGGTACAATGAGTTGCCAGCTTTCAATATACCCTTACCACAGTATAGAGAGGGAAGTTACCGTGCTTTTCAAGTAAAAGGGGATAGTATGTTGCCTGTTTTACAACCGCAGGAATGGGTGATGGGAAAAGCAGTAGAAAGTGCCCGCATGGCAAATGATAATCGCATTCATGTAATCGTTACTGTGGACAGTATACTGGTTAAAAAGCTACGCAAGTCTGAATCTCCAGAGGCGGTTCTTTTGATCTCGCTTAATAGAGATTACCCTGTGATAGAACAATCAGTTGTGGAGATCAAAGAACTTTGGGAAGTGAATTCAAAATTGAGTTTTGATCTCGATGTGCATGAAGGAGAGGAAGCGATGATTTCTTTAAAACAAGGACTGGACAGTTTGCGGGAAGAAATACAGAGCATGAAAAAAGGAACTTCATAAAAATTTCTTAGAGAGGCTTCCGCTTCCGCGAAAGCTAAATATATTTAAAGAAACTTTTATTTAATGAACTTTGATACACTTTACGATTTCCTGCAAGACTTGCAAAAGAACAACAACAAAGATTGGATGGATGACAATCGCAAGCGTTATAAAGAAGTGCGCGATTGGTATATTTCCTGGCTCAATGAGCTCGATGTGGAATTGGGAAAGGTAGATCCTAACTATGTTTCCATAGAAGGAAGAAAAGCCATCAATCGCATCAATAACAATTTGATGTTTCATCCTAGCAAGCCTGTTTACAAAGATCATTTTGGAGCTGGAATGGACCTCAATGAAAAAGGAAAGCAAGGGGATTTCTATATTCATTTAGGAACAGAAGAGTCCTTTATCGCCGGCGGATTCTACAAACCAAAAAAAGAATTGTTGGATTCTATAAGAGATGGGATAGATTACAACGGTAAAGAATACAGGAAGATATTGAACAAGAAATCTTTTAAAGAAACCTTTGTTGTCATAGATGATGGTGATTCCTTAAAAACGTCCCCTAAAGGCTATTATCAAGATCATGAGCATATAGAGTTGCTGCGATTAAAAACATTTGCCGTACAACATGATCTCACTCAAAAACGAGTGATGCAAGACGACTTTATGCAACATTGTGTAGCCGTTTATAAGGAGATGATTCCGTTTAGAGCTTATTTGAATAAAGCGGTAACGGTTTAGGTTTCTATTCTAGCCATTCATAGAGTGGTATTTTCCTTTTCCAGTGATTATCTAGCTTTTCTAAAACTATAGTTTCACCAGAGCTATCCTTTTGCATGTTCAGGTAAGTGAGGTCCTTCAGCTTATTAAATATTGGGGCAGTAAATTTTAGAAAGCTATAATTACCCTTTGTGTTATTGATAGTATCTACTGATTCTATTATGGATTCAAAGGAATGGCTTGACCTACTTTCACCTCTCAAATCAAAAAAATGAAAACCGTAATTTGATAATTTCTTTAAGTTAACATTGGAAATACGCTCTCTTTATTGTCGTAGAAATAAAGTGTCAGATTCATTTAAAGACTTATAAATAGAGGTTGATTTGCTTAAATAATTATTCAAAGCTATAAGAGGCGGCCTATCTCCAGAGCTAAAGTTTGATATCAATTCACTTTTAGAGTGAAGTATTTGAAGGTCTGTAGTATCAGACAAAATTTGATTTAAAAATTCAATTGTAACGTCATTAGAAATAGGTCTTATTTTTGAATCTCTTTTTACAGCTGATGAAATAGATAAAGATGAAAAAGTTAAGAAGCGCTTTTCATATACGTTACTGTTCCCTATAAAACACCTTAAACTCAGCACCCATTCCATAATCATTATTACCAGACCTTACCAACTTACTATTGGGATTGTAAGTAAGGTCAAATAATTGCCAAGCTTTATGATTAAAAAATATGCGTCTTACCCACGTATTTTTACCTTCTATTTCTTTTGTAAAAGGGAGTAGTGGCCGGTAGGTGGTAGATACTTTTTCAACGCCACCTCTGGTTTTGATCTCTCTGTATTTTTTTGCTTTGATGAGTTTTCCATTAGGTTCTGTATATCCTAATACTTGGATGGAAGCAAAGATTCCGTTTTGTGGGATGTAAATTTTTAATTCTTCTATATCCAGCTCAAAAGGATCGTCTGTGGTTTGATTGATGAGGAATGTTTTTGAGGGGTATAAAGACCTATCTTCTGGACCGCCATCGTTTTTTACATCATAAAAGGAAACTCTAAATAAGGTAGAAAACTTGCGCAACTTTCCTTTTTTACTGGACTGGCTGGCTTCCAAAACAACCGGTAGTTTAAGCTGGGTAATTTGTGTAGGCGCGCCGTCATAACGGTTAAATTTTACTGCGATTTCACTTTCTACGGTAGGCAACCAGCAATCAAAATAATTATCGTGACCTATTTCCTTCTGTTTTCGGTATTTGTATTTTCCTGTAAGAGGAGCGCTTAGGATCACTGTTTCCAGTTCATCTGCTTCTTGAGAAAGGAATATTTCGGTTGGTAGGTTTTCTACACTAATTCCTAGATCTGCATATCCAATACTGGAAAAGAATAAAGAATCTACATCTTTATACAGCTTTTTTGAGAACCTGAAACTTCCCTCATCATCTGCAAAAGTTCCTTTGCCATTACCAAAACTTATGGTTGCAAATGCGATAGCTTCGTTAGTTGCGCCGTCCTTTATAGTAATATCTTGACTTGTTCCTAAATGGAAGTGGAACAGAACAAGACTAATCCAGAATAAGTTTTTCATCTATTGTTTTTAAATAAGCTACAATTTCTCTTGTTGCGCCACTATTGCTATTGATCCAGTGACCACAAATCATTCCAGTTTTATCTCTTAAATAATCGTCTTCTAGAAGTTGGTCTGTTATGGATTCAAATTCAAGAGCATTCTTCACAGAAAATAAGCCTCCTAAATCTTCTAATTTGCCAGCTTCTGGGAATTTTTCATAATTCTTACCTATCATAACAGGAACGCCATAGGTCGCTGCTTCTAGAATGTTGTGCAATCCTTTGGTTCCCATCGCGCCACCTACGTAGGCAAGATCTGCATAGCTGTATACTTTGGTAAGAAGCCCGATGTTATTTATTATTAAAGTGGAAGGGGAACTCCATTTTTCAGTCTCTTTATTTTGAATATCGCTCCATTTTATGCAGGGATAGTTAAGTGTTTTTTCTAACGTGCGTATAGAGGCTTCCTTGACCTCGTGAGGGGCAATAATGACTTTGTATGTGGCGTTGGTGTCATTTCTTTTCAACCAGTTTTTCATGATCGCAATATCTTCTGGCCATGAGCTTCCTATAACGAGACACTTTTTAGTCCCTATAAAGCTTTCTATTTCCTTTACGGTACTGTCTCTCTCGATGAGTTGGCTTGCCCTGTCAAATCTGGTATCACCACTTACACTGGCATTTGTGTATCCTAGCTTTTCTAAATGTATAAGAGAAGAGTTATTTTGCAAAAAGAAATAGTCAAAACTCTCTAAGGAACGGGCCATCCATTTTCCATACCAACTATTAAAAGGCATCTTATCTCTAAACACCCCACTTACAAGAATAGTTTTACAATTGGTTTCTTGGAGTGCGTTTAAATAATTAGGCCAAAATTCATATTTGACCATAATCGCGAGCGATGGTTCTACGGTTGCAATAAATTTATTTACGTTGCTTACCGCATCAATAGGTAAATAGCAAACTACATCTGCCAGGTGCGTGTCTTTTTTATTCTCGTAACCGCTGGGTGAGAAAAAGGTTAGAACGACTTGATATGCTGCTCGATCTATTTTTTCCAATACAGGAACAACTTGTTCAAACTCACCTAGACTTGCTGCATGCACCCATATTTTAGGCATAGACGACTTCACTTTCTGGTCTAGAATGTCCCAAGTGCGTTCCCGACCTTGCACACCTAACTTTAGTTTTTTATTAAAGGCTCCAGCTAGTGGCAGGCATGCTTTCGCAAAAGCAGAAAAAATATCGT
Source organism: Nonlabens sp. (assembly GCF_047636915.1). GTDB lineage: Bacteria > Bacteroidota > Bacteroidia > Flavobacteriales > Flavobacteriaceae > Nonlabens. The sequence goes on from NZ_JBLIGN010000115.1 coordinate 5,458, forward strand.
AAATCGTCTTCAAAAATCAGTCTTTTTTCAAATGTAATATAATATTAAGGTTTAGGCAATCCTATCATTATTGCTTATTTTTACAAGGGCGAGCATCATCAAATGCGCGTTTATAACAAACTTTGCAAATGCGTAAAATACAGATGGTTGACCTTCAAGGTCAGTACGAAGGAATAAAAGATCGTGTAAATAAAGGTCTTCAAGAGGTCATTGAATCGGCGGCTTTTATAAATGGTCCAGAAGTTCATGCTTTTCAGAAGGAGCTGGAAGAATATTTAGGAGTAAAACATGTTATTCCATGCGCTAATGGAACTGATGCCTTGCAAATAGCAATGATGGGATTGGGTTTACAGCGAGGTGATGAAGTTATTACAGCCGACTTCACTTTTGCGGCAACAGTAGAAGTGATTGCGCTTTTGAATTTGACACCTGTACTGGTCGATGTGAATCCGTATAATTTTAATATCGATATCGAGGCTATTAGGAAAGCGATCACTCCTAAAACAAAAGCTATTGTGCCGGTACACCTATTTGGTCAGACGGCAAATATGGATGAGATCATGGCAATTGCAAAAGAGCACGATCTCTATGTTATTGAAGATAATGCACAAGGAATAGGGTCTAATTATATGCATGGTAATGGTTCTAAATCTAAAACGGGAACTATAGGACACGTAGGAACGACATCGTTTTTTCCTTCTAAAAACTTAGGTGCTTATGGAGATGGTGGTGCTATCTTCACTAATGATGATGATCTGGCCCACATTATTAGAGGGGTCGTAAATCACGGAATGTACGAGCGTTACCATCACGATGTGGTAGGTGTAAATTCCAGACTGGATGCTATGCAGGCGGTTGTTTTAAGAGCAAAACTACCTTTTTTAACAGATTATAATAATGCCCGTAGAGATGCGGCTAGAAAGTATACAGCGGCTTTTGCAAATGAGGAAAAGATCCT
>NZ_JBLIGN010000116.1:0-6351 GCF_047636915.1 Nonlabens sp.
CCTCTAACAGCAGCTGTATTGCCTCCACTTAAATGTTGCTATATAACTGATGCCCATGAATTAGGCTATTCTAGCATTGGAATGTTTATGGAATCATGATTATGGAGCATTAGCGTTTAGTTCTTTTTAAAACTTTTTTATTTACAAATTTAGGAACAACGGATAATTTAACGATTGCTTATCGAATTATGACTAGAGGATTATGGGAAGACACATATGATCAGAATGCAGCGACTGTATATAAAATTAGAACTAAAGAAATATAAATGTCTTAAGCCATGTTGTACAAGAAATAGGCGAGAAGTAACAACTTGTTTGAGATGGAAAAACGATTTATCAATCAATGCTATTATGCTTAGACTTCCATAACAATTAATAAATTATTTTAGATCGATTATAAGGAGAAGCAATGTTTTTAATGTCGTTAAAAAATATAGACATAATAGAGAAGAAAAATGATACAAACATGGCTTTGAGAACATCTCAAAAGCAATCGACGAGATTGAGGAAGTTGGTATACTTGAATTTAACGTAAGGAAGGAAACAAAAAAATGCATTAAACACAATAGTATTTCAAGGGAAAATGATGTTTACTAACAGTTGCACCATCAATACGGATCGGCTTTTTTGCGCTCAAAATCCTGTTTTGGATAAAGCAACTGAATACATCTTCAAGGTTGTCCACTTTTAATTGAATAATACGATGGTCTTACTAGTTCATATTCTACCGTATTTAAAAATAATTGACCCATAACTATCTTTATATAGCAGCTTATAATTAAAAATAATTGCAAAGAACAAGAATGAAGTGCAAATAAAAGTAAAAGTATACCTAGATGGTGCTATATTTGCAGCATAACAAGAATTAATTAATTACATTACATTATGAGTAAAGGAACAGTAAAGTTTTTCAATGACGCAAAAGGATTTGGATTCATCACAGAAGAAGGAGTTGATAAAGACCACTTTGTACACATTTCAGGATTAATCGATGAGATTAGAGAAGGTGACGAAGTTGAATTTGACTTACAAGAAGGAAACAAAGGACTTAATGCGGTAAACGTAAAAGTACTTTAATATATAGCTATATATTTTGACAAAGTCCCCATCAATACTGATGGGGATTTTTTTTGTGTTTTATTTTTAAACTGGGTCAAGTGGCAATTCCTTTTTTTAGGAAAGAATTTCTTCACTTTGAGAAGTATAAGCTCTTCCACTAAGAAAACCACATCCGACTCGCTTTTTTGGAAGAGGAATGCACTGGATAGATTGGGCAGGTATGCTGTAAATCAGGAGTGGCAGATGCGGTATGGAAATATGGAGGTACCATCTAAATTTCCACAAAATTATCACACCGCACAAACAAACTCCATAAAAACAATCAAATAAAAAAATACAAAGCTGACCAACCAAAACCCTATCCATTAAAAAAGTGCGTCCATAATAGAAGTATGTGCTCCCTTTACAAGACCAGTTTCCTAGATAAATCACTCCTCTTCATCAGTCGCAAAACTGTCTTCCATGGCTGTCTTCTCCTCTATAGTGTGGACAGCAGGAACAGAATCTTTAAGTGCTGTAAACGTTTTTAAACGCTCAACATCTTCTTCTTCACCAGAAAAATAAGGGAATACATCCATAATAGGCGACTCAGACACTGCAGGGATGGTATATTCCCCCATGGTATCCTTCATGGTCGTTACCGTGTTTTCATAAGCCTCCTTCACATCGTTTGCCTGGACTAATAAGTACATATTGGTCTTCCGTTCCTTACCACTTTCTTCATCAAAAGCGATAAGCGAGACCCGAGACTTGAACCACCGATCTGTATTTTCAAACGGATGGATTTCTGCATAATTGGCCACTTTTATATTGGTGATTTTAATTTCTTCTCCTTCGCTTATGTAAGCAACCATCTCTTCAGTAATTCTGCTCTCTGCCTCTGTATAAGAAATTGCATCCACAAGAAAAGGTTCTGTTTTCACCTTATGTGCTGCAGTAGCTTCATCAAATTTTCTATATTTCACTTTACACTCGTACCAGATTGCGCTCATTTCTTTTTTTTTGGGACGGCGAAAATAGCCCGAATCATCCCTGTAATTTTTTAAAAATGGAATAGATGTTCACAATTGTCTTTTTTGGTTTCAGGGTAATTTGATTTTTAGATTATTGCTTATTTTACTTCTGTTTTCGCTTTCGCGAAAGAGCTGACTTTTAAGTAGTTTAGGTTAGATATGTTTGCCTTTAGCTAGCAAAAATTAAAGGGAAAACGAGACCGGCTAGGGAACGTCTAAATTATTGTCATATAAAAAACTATGAATGCTAGAAGTATGTTCATCAGAAAACATGTTTGTTTTTTTGCGTTACCGATGGAAGCAGCATACTTTTTTTGTTTTTAAATAAAGTGAAAAGCGATACCCACAAGGGAACGCCCAAATTATCATTCTGATAAACACCAATATCCTATTTAAAAAAAGACAACTATTCTTCAAAAAAAAACGAATCACTAGGAATCAGATTGTTTTGTTTTTATTTAAAGGTATGGCGCATCTCTTCTGTAGAAGAAGCTCCCAACAACTGATTGAAGGTTTTTATAAGGTCAAAATTTTGAGTAATGGCATCAGCCACTGCAATTCCTGAGACGCCTGTTTTTAAAATACCTTTAACGTCTTCTGGAGTGATGTCTCCAAAACCAATAAGAGGTGTTTGTGTTTCTAAGCCTTCATTTATAGCCGTATAACCATCGATACCTAATGCTTTAGTCTCCGTTTTTTTAGACGTTCTAAAAGGTCCCAATCCTATATAATCAACTTCTTTAATGAGTAAGGTCTCGCATTCTTGGAGAGTATGAGCGGTCGCGCCTATGGTTTGCCAAGGATATAAATGTGATCTGGCGACGCTAGGGCAAATATCTGTGTTTTCTAGATAAATACCGTCTGCTTTGATCTCATGGGCAATTTTATAATGAGATTTAATAATCAGCCTAGTTTGAAAATGAGCCGTGATTTTTATGACTTCTTGTGCGAGCTTCAAATGCTCTTCTACAGCGATATGTTCCAGATCCAACTGCACCAATTCGGCTCCAGAACCGCAGGCTTTCTGAATGTTTTCTAGATGTGCTGAGGTAGAATTTGCTTGAGACGTATAATGTAGTTTAGGGATCATCGGAACTTTTTTGGTAATTTAAGAAATAGAGTGGCCACCGTATGATGTTTTGGCTACTAATTATGAGGTTGAAGCAGCCTGAAGTAGTAAAAACTTTAAGCTATACCCATTGATGGAAGACATATAGTATGTTCTGTCTTGCTTTAATGAAAAAAATGAATAGGGTGCGGCGTGTTATAAACCTGTACATAGTTAACAGCGATATACGTCTAAAGTCACATTATTCAAATGATATCAATAGCAGGTAAAAAGCGCCGTTACGTGATGAACTGTTGCATGTAGGATGATGTAAACGCGTCATGTCAGCAGGCGCTTTATTCCTAAGATTTCTATTTTAAATAATGATTTTCATAAAACTCATAAACTGGATTTAGGGTAAAAGCAGCATAGAGATTTTGGAATTGATCTGGAAGTCCTTTTTAGTGAGCGCGCCAGTGGGCGCTTTGGAATATCAAAGGTTCTTCATTTTTTTATTTTAATGTTTCCCTACTCCGTAAATAACATCTTGGAATGTGGTTAGGCGATAACCAAATTCATCTTAGGTTTCACGAGTTCCTATGTATTACATCGAAGATTCCCGTTTTCAAATAGAAAAGAGATACGTTGAGTATATAGGAGAAAGCAACCAAATTTATTGGTTCCTTATTTTCCGGTTTTATAATAGACTAGCCAGAAATAAAACATACTTTTTACAAAGCGGCGAGAGGAGCGAAGTGGAATGTGTATGGAATAGGTATAGAATGTTCACCTCTCCATTATGGACTTCTTCTGCAGTATATAATAAGACCAGTAAAACCTTAGTTATGAGATTTAAAATCTCTCACTAATTAGTCAAGCACAATACTCGTGTTGGCACGTAAATTGGCCTAGCCGCTAAGATTTAATACTATAAAATAAAACGGGGGCTACATGAACAGGTGTTTGTTATTATTTAAGGCTTAACCGCCAAATAAATAATACCAGTCATAAAGAAAATAAAAAAACACAAGATCACAAAACTATTTTTTACTCTATGTTCCCTTTTAGAATTTGCAAGCTGCGATTCTAACGACGAAACTTTGGGTAAAAGGCTTACCGATTTTACATATCCCGAGTGAATAAACCTACATGGAGGATCGATTAAATCATGGAAATAAATAGAACTAATTGTTCCTGAACAATTCAGAGATGATTCAAGTTAACGCAACATTACTTGTGTCGGATACGATACCTATACCTTTTCGGTTTTCACTTCAGAAGTATGCGAAAGTAAGCTTGTGTATTGGAAAAAAATAGAGGGATAGTTTAAGGTGGTTAATTAATGAAAAGCAGTTATCCCAATGGAGTAATTGCTTTATATGCGGGTGTTATTTAATTTGAACCTGGAATCCTTAGGAAAATTCTTATTAAAGTTCTTGTTAAAAGTTATACTCGTAATTCTACTGTGATAAACATGACACTGATAAAGGAGTTACTGAATCTCATCTCAACAGTATGCATTTTGTAAATAGATACCATTTTTAAGCGATTATCTAAAAGAAGAATTTAATATATATGGTTGGGATACGAACCATATATATGAGGTTTAGTTCACAGGAAAAGTATGTTACAACAAAAAGTACGAGCTTTCAAAATTGTCAAAAAACTTTTTCACCTCTTCTAACTGCATAGGTTTTGTTATGTATTTAGAGATTTCACTTTTTTTACTTGCTCTTTCCATATGGACAGGGTCAACTGAAGAACTCCACATGAAAATGTTTACTTTTTTTTCAATATCAATTTTTATTCGTGCATATTCATCTATAAATTGCCATCCATCCATAATTGGCATATGAAGATCAAGGAAAATAACGTCTGGTATATTTTCATTAGTTGCTTTGTTCTCTTTGAGATATTGCATTGCTTTTTTTCCATTTGGAAAAGTAATAATTCTAGCTCCTGGCTTATTATCGTTAATAATCTTCATTAAAGTGAATTGATAAATTATATCATCATCTATGATACCGATCAAAGGTCGTTTTATTAGCATGATATATTTCTCTTAAAAATTATCTTAAAAGTACTTCCTTCATCTACTTCACTTTCTACCGTTATAGAACCTCCTATCGCTTCTATTTGTGTTTTAATCATAAAAAGGCCCACACCATTAGCGTCTAGATGCTCATGGAATGTATTATTTAGTCCAAAAATTTTGTGCCCGTGTTTTTGTAGATCTATTCCTAATCCATTGTCTCTTGCAATCAGTATGATTTCGTTGTTTTTCACTGTTGTGCAAAAATGAATCATAGCAATGCGATCAGGGGAGCTATATTTAATGGAATTAGACAAGAGGTTCAGCATAATACTTTCCATGTAAATTTTAGGATACTCTATGATAGGCGCTTCAGAAAAATCTGAAGTCACTATTGGTTTTAAACCTAATATCTGATTATCCAAAATTTCAAGAGTTCCATCAAAAATAGATTTAAAATTAATAGCATCATGTTTAATATACTTATCTCCTTGAATTTTAACAGACTGAATCAATTCATTTAATGTATCATTCAGACGAATTATCACTGTTTCTACTTTGGAAAAGAGCATATCCTGTTCTTCTAAATCAGTACTTTCTTTATATAAGTCCTTTAAAATCATAAGATTACTAGCAGGCGCCCTTAAATTATGAGACGCGATATGTGCAAAATTTGAAAGCTGTCTGTTTTTGTTTTCTAAATGCAGGTTGAATTCCTCTAATTGTAATTTTTGCTTTAAAATTAAATCGGCACGGCTTTTTAATTCTTTGTTGACCTCCTGTAATTCATTAGAAAGATCATTTGCCTTTATTTTAGCTATTAAAAGTTCTTGTTCATATTTTTTCCTTTGTGAAATATTGAATACCGCTGACTGAGTAAATACGTGAATTCCTTCTTTATTTTTAACCTCTACCGAATTAACCAAAACAGGGAATTTAGTTCCATCTTTTTTGATAAGATTGAAATTTATTTCTTCTAAACTCCCCCGCAACTTTAATGCTGGAGAATAGACATTTTCAAAATATATTTTACTTCCCAACGAAAGAAAATCTGCAACCTTTTTTTTGCCTAGTACCTCTTCGCGGGTGTAGCTTGTTAAAGCTAAAAATCTATTGTTGGAATCAACGATGGTACCATTTGGCAATGAACAAAAATAACCACTAGGAAAGTTGTTGTAAAGTTCTTTATACTCTATGTT
>NZ_JBLIGN010000117.1:0-6209 GCF_047636915.1 Nonlabens sp.
GTCCCGTGACAGGAATTAGATTTACCGCAACTGCCATATTAGTCAGCGCTTGAAAAACTATAGGGAAGCCTACACCTACAACCAATAACTGTCCAAAAATAGAATCCGATTTTGTGGAAATAATAATAAGCCGGAAAAGAAAGAACAGGTATAAGGCTAAAATAATCAAGCCACCCACTAAACCAAATTCCTCTAGAATGATCGCATAAATAAAATCACTCGCCGATTGCGGTAGCACGTGTTTTGTAGCACTTTTTCCAGGACCAACCCCAAAAGGATATCCATTTGCTATAGCCGTTTTTGCGCGTTCTACTTGATACATAGAATCGGAATCTCCTTCTCCACCAAATGTAACAATACGAGACACCCAAGTATCTACGCGGTTAGGAAAAACTCCAGGAAAGGCTTTTGCAGTTAAAACAAATAAGCTCAAAACGACAAAGCCTATTCCTATAATTCCCAATAAGTATTTAATAGGGTAACCACCAATAAAACAAGTTAATAGCACCATTATGAAAATCAGTAATGCTGTAGATAAATTAAAAGGTGCAATAAGTGCGAGAATAATTCCTACAGGAACCCATAAAGGTACAATGGACTGCTTAAAAGTGACTTCTTTATCTTTTATCGAAGCCAGGTATTTTGCTGCATACGCCATCAGTACAACAAAGGCAAACGTACTGGTTTGAAATTTCATTCCTATTACTGGCACAGTCATCCACCTGCTCGCACTAGCTCCACCCATAATGGTGCCTTGCATGGCTGTATATATAAGCAACAATATGACTACGGGCAACAGTAAAACACTCAAGCCTCTAAAATACCGATACGGTATTTTATGCACAGAGTACAACAATCCCAAACCTATAACTACATGGCCAAAGTGCTTGACTAGATACTTTGTGGTATTACCTGTCCCCGTTCCTATATAGGCAAGGTTTGCACTTGCACTGTATACAGGAAGGAAGGAAAACACCAGTAAAATTAATACCAGCGCCCATAAAAAGGTATCTCCAGATATGTAGCTTTTAATTTTCAAATTATAAACCTCTTACTGCGTTTTTAAATTGGCGTCCACGATCTTCATAGTTCTTGAAAAGGTCAAAACTAGCACATGCCGGACTTAACAAAACTGTATCTCCTGGTTGAGCTAATTTATATGCTACTCGTACCGCATCTTCCATATTGCTGGTTTCTACCATTTGCTCCACACAATTGCCAAAAGCTTCTACTATCTTAGAATTGTCTTCTCCAAGACATACAATAGCTTTTACATTGCGATTTACCAAACTGTATAATTCTGAGTAATCGTTTCCTTTATCTACCCCACCTACAATCCATACAGTAGGTTGCTCCATACTATCCAGCGCATAATAGGTTGCATTGATATTAGTAGCCTTTGAATCGTTGATATACTGGACTTTGTTGATTTTAAGTACCCGTTCCAGTCTGTGCTCCACTCCTTCAAAAGAAGTGAGACTTTGTCTTATGGTCTCTTTTCTTATTTTAAGCAGTTTGGAAGCGGTAGACGCTGCCATTGCATTTGCAGTGTTGTGCTTCCCTTTGATTGATAGTTCTTGTATAGGCATAGTAAATAATGAATTATGAGTGTGAATATGAATCTCGTTGTTGTATAAATAAGCTCCTACCCCTACATCTTTTTCCATAGAAAAAGGAATGAGCTGTGCTTTAATATCTAGTTGTTTAATGGCGTCCGTAATCGCGCTGTCATCGCTGTTGTAAATGAGGTAATCGTTCTCATCTTGATGCTGCGTTATGCGCATTTTACTGGCCACATAATTCTCAAATTTGTAATCGTATCGATCCAGATGATCTGGAGTAATATTCAAAATAATAGCAATGTGCGGTTTAAAACTGCTGATTCCATCCAATTGAAAACTGCTAACTTCTAATAATCTATGTGCCGATTTGCCTTCAAAAACTTGTTGGGCAAAACTTTTTCCAATGTTTCCACCGGTGGTATGATCGAGATTTGCCAGGTTAAAAATATGGTCGATCATGCGGGTTACGGTTGTTTTTCCGTTCGCTCCTGTGACTGCGATAATAATTTCGTCCGTGAACCGAGCGGCAAACTCAATCTCTGAAATCACCTCGATTCCTTTGGCTTTAATCTCTAGGACCATTGCCGCATCCTCAGGAATTCCTGGGCTTTTTACCACGAGATTTGCATTCAAGATTCTTTCCATAGAATGACTTCCTGACTCATAGGATATGGATTGTTCTTGTAAGGCTTTCGCAAAATCGGAACCTAAATCACCACCTTCACTTAAAAAGACGTCGCAACCTTTTTGAGCTCCCAACATAGCTGCGCCCATGCCACTAATTCCTCCTCCGAGAATGACCAGACGTTCCTTTTTGGTATGTGGATGCCTTCCCTTCATTAACGCACTTTTAAGGTTACAATACTGATGATAGCAAGCAATATTCCCACGATCCAAAATCGCACAACGATCTTGCTCTCATGGATACCACGTTTTTGATAATGATGATGTAATGGAGACATAAGGAATATCCGTCTTCCTTCTCCATATTTATTCTTAGTGTATTTGAACCAACTTACTTGCATCATTACCGAAAGGTTTTCCATTAAGAAAATTCCGCAAAGAACAGGAATTAATAATTCTTTTCTAGTGGCAATAGCAAGTACAGCGATAATACCGCCAATTGTCAAACTTCCTGTATCGCCCATAAAAATTTGGGCTGGAAAAGTATTGTACCACAAGAAACCAACTAATGCACCAGCAAATGCCGTTATGAAAACTACCATCTCTCCAGAGTTGGGTATATACATAACGTTGAGGTAATCTGAGAAAACAATATTTCCAGAAATCCAAGCAAATAAGGCTAGGGTAATAACAACTATAGAACTGGTTCCTGCAGCCAGACCGTCAATTCCATCTGTAAGATTTGCACCGTTAGAAACGGCGGTCACTATAACAATGACAATTGGTATAAAAATCAACCAAGCCCAGTCTGCTAGCGCGGGATTCATCCAATCAATCAAACTGGAATAGTCCAATTCATTATTCTTTACAAAAGGAATGGTTGTTTTAGTAGACTTAATGGCCGGGCCAAATTCTACAGGTGAATTTTGAGTGACAAATTCCTGAGCATTTACTGGGTTTACTTTTTTTTCCTTAATGGTAATACCGTCATGAAAAAACATGATAGAACCAATGATAGCACCTAAGCCTACTTGACCTATCACTTTAAAAACACCTTTTAAACCACCTTTATCTTTTTTAAATATTTTAATATAATCATCTGTAAAACCTATCAATCCCATCCAGATCGTGGTGATGAATAACATGACTACGTATATATTATCCATCTGGCATAATAAAAATGCTGGAATCAAAGTGGCTAGAATAATTATAATGCCTCCCATGGTTGGTGTACCTGCTTTTTGAGCTTGTCCATCCAGACCTAGATCACGAACGGTCTCACCGACTTGCTGTCTTTGTAAAAAATTAATGATGCGTTTACCATAGATGGTGGAAAAACCTAGCGATAAAACAAAAGCGATAGCCGCTCTAAAGGTAATAAACCCAAAAAGTGATGCCCCTGGCAAATTATATTCTTCTTCTAGATATTTGAATAAATAATATAACATGCTGTTTATTTATCGAGTTGGTTAAGGAAATCTGCAATGATGATGCGATCATCAAAATCTGATCGAACACCATTTATTTCCTGATAGGTCTCATGACCTTTTCCTGCAATAAGAATGATGTCATTTTTACCAGCCATCTTTGCGGCTGCTTTGATCGCTTGTTTGCGATCCAAAATAGTGATGGTTTTTTTAAAATCTTGCGGTTGTACACCAGCTTCCATATCGTTGAGAATTTTCTGCGGATCCTCTGTACGTGGGTTATCGCTTGTAAATATTACCTGATCACTTAAAGCAGCGGCGATATGAGCCATTTTAGGTCTTTTCGTAACATCGCGATCTCCTCCGCAACCGACTACAGTGATGACCGTTTCATTTCTTGTACGAATAGAATTAATCGTTTCTAATACATTTTTAAGTGCGTCTGGAGTATGTGCATAGTCTACTATCGCAGTAATTCTACTTTTTACAGTAGTGAAATATTGAAACCTTCCGGACACTCCTTCCAATTGAGAAATAACCTCCAAAACCTCCATCTCTTCTAATCCTAATTCTATGGCACAAGCATAAATAGCCAAAACGTTATAAGCATTGAACTGCCCCACCATTTTAGACCATACCTCGTGCTCATTAATCTTTAACAACAAACCGCCGAACTGATTTTCCATAACCTGCGCACGATAATCTGTAAAGGTCTTTAAGGCATAACCTATTTTTCTAGCCTTTGTGTTTTGAAGCATTACAGCTCCATTTTTATCGTCTAAATTGATAAGGGCAAAAGCACGTTTTGGTAACTGGTCAAAAAATCGTTTTTTAACGTCTCTGTAGGCTGCAAAAGTATGGTGATAATCCAAATGATCATGTGATAAGTTCGTGAAAACTCCGCCTGAAAATTCTAATCCTGCTACTCTTTCTTGAGCAATTCCATGACTGCTCACCTCCATAAAACAATAATCTACCCCTACATCAACCATATTTGCTAGATGTTTGTTGATCGTTAATGGGTCTGGAGTAGTATGTTTAGTAGGGACTACTTTCTGGTCGATCAAGATCTCTACCGTAGAGATCAATCCTGTTTTAAAACCAGATTTTGTAAAAAGCTGGTATAATAAAGAAGTAGTGGTAGTCTTACCGTTTGTTCCAGTAACGCCTATTAGTTTTAATTTCTTTGAAGGATTGTCATAAAAATTAGCACCCATTAATGCCAGTGCATTATGAGTGTTTTCTACTTTTACATACGTGACGTTCTCCTCCTGATAATCAGGAAGCTCTTCAAGAATAATTACCCTCGCCCCTAAAGCAACCGCTTTTTCTATATACTCGTGACCGTCGACGGCAGTTCCTTTGAGCGCCACAAAAATATCAGCCTTTTGAATGGCCCTAGAGTCAAACTGAATTTTATTAATTGGCACATCTGTAGCACCTATGACTACGTCAAGACTTACTTTATATAATATATCTTTAAGATTCATCATAATAACGTGAGTGTAACTTTATTCTCAGGAGACAACTTTGTTCCTGCTTTTAGGCTTTGTGAGGTCACCTTTCCAAAACCTCTCAAAACTACTTGAGCTCCCAGATTTTCCACTATAGCAATTGCATCCATAGCTTCCATACCTATCAAATTGGGCAACTTTTTAGAGCCTGTTTCGGATTGTACGTGTGTCTTTTTAAGGTAATTATCACTTGACTTTACAATTTGTGATGGAATTATTTTTTGAAGCTCTATCTTATTTATTAGAGGGTTGTTTGCATAGATTTTTTGAGCAATAGTTTTAAAAACTGGTCCTGCAACGATATTGCCATAATACCCTTTTGTGGTATTTGGTTTATGAATGACAACAATGCAGCTGTACTTCGGTGTATCTGCTGGGAAATAACCAGCAAAAGAAGCTATATAATTTCCTGAGGATTTCCAATATTCTGACTGACAAGTTCCCGTTTTACCGGCCATGGAAAAGTTTTTACTATATAAATTATCTGCGGTACCTCTTTTTACTACATTTTCCATCATGACTTTAACTTTATCAATCGTATTTTGAGAACAAATAGCTGGATTAATAATTTCTCTATCAAACTTCTCAATGAGCTTTTCCTTTGATTTTACTTCTCTAATCAATCTGGGCTTTACCATTACGCCGTCATTTGCAACAGCATTATAAAAGGTCAGTGTTTGCAGAGGGGTTAATTGCACGCCGTAACCAAAACCCATCCATGGTAAGGAAAGCCCACTCCAGTTTTCATCATCTGGATGCGGAATCATAGGAATACCTTCTCCCTTTATAGGTAAATCGAGTTTTTCATTAAGGTTCATACTGTACAATCTGTCTACATAATCATCAGGATTGGTCTTGTAATTATCTTGAATCATCTGTACAAGAGCTGTATTTGAAGAAACTTCAAAAGCTTTGGCAACACTTATTTTACCATAACCCCCATATTTAGAATCCAGTACATTGCGACCGTAGTAAGAAATTTTTCCTCCTTGAGTATCAAAAATAGTACTGGTATCTACTACTTTATCTTCTAACGCCGCTATCACACTCATTAATTTAAACGTAGAGCCTGGCTCGTGAGA
>NZ_JBLIGN010000118.1:0-6115 GCF_047636915.1 Nonlabens sp.
ATGAAAAGGTACGGGAGAATGTACTTTCCCCATCGACGCTTTCTTTAGAACGTCATCGATTATTATGGTTGTACCTACAACACAAAACTGATCTGTTAACACAACCACAAAAGCTATTGCACTTTGCCCCAGAACAATGTTTTTACAAACTCTTCAAAGAAAGCAATACCATAGAGTACACCACAACAGACCTCAACTCACCACTTGCTGATGTCCTAGCTGATATTTGTAAGCTTCCATTTGCTGATAATGAGTTTGATTTTATTCTTTGTAACCATGTCTTAGAACATATCCCAGACGATTATAAAGCCCTGCAAGAAATATACCGAGTACTTAAACCTGGCGGCACGGCGATACTACAAATTCCTTTAGAAAATGATCGCGAAGAGACTTTTGAAGATGATTCCATTACCGATTCTAAGGAGCGTGCTCGCATCTTCGGTCAGTACGATCATGTACGCGTTTATGGAATGGATTATTTTAAACGCTTAGAAAAAGCAGGCTTTACAGTAAATGCAGTAGATTATACCAAGGAATTAGGTGCTAAACAAATAGATCGTTATAGACTCGCAGCTAACGAATTAATTCCTGTGGTCAGTAAATAAACCTTATTTCTTAAATTAAAATATGATGCTGGAAGAACAGGTTTTCCCTAAGGGTAATATTAATTCTACCCTTAGGGAAAACAAAGCCTTGATATGGTCTTACCTTCACTTTAAAAAATAATATGTAATTTTATTTCTTGTCTAGAAATAATCTACAACTATACATCCATCTAGTTTTTGTGACCAAATATCGTGATTACTTAATAACCGACAGATTTGAAAAACAGTTGCATCAATTTTTATGGAATAAGTCATTAGAGCTAGAACTAACGCCGCTAATGATAAATGGAATGCAAGATCATATACATTTACTTTTAAAAATTACATCGACAATAACCATGGGATCTGTGGTTAAAAATTTAAAAGCACCCAGTTCTAGGTTTTTGAACGAGTTAACTCAAAGTGACTTTTTTGAATGGTCTAGAGGATATGGAGCTTTTACGGTGAGTAAAAAAGATGTAAGCTTTATTGCAGAATATATTAGAAATCAAAAAACACATCATGATAAAGGAACCGTAAATCCTGAATTAGAAAATTAAGCGCTTTTTTACTTTCCAAAGGGTAGAATTAATTCTACCCTTTGGAAAGCGGCATATTTACGCTTTACAAAGTTAAATAGGTTAAAATCTACCCAGCCTGTTTCACAAACTTCTGAAAATCTGGTGTGGTTTCAAACCGCAACAAACCTGACTTATCCATATACATAATCACCACATCTACATCTGGAAGATTTTGAAGCAGTGCTTTGGATTTTTCTAATGGCATGGCCATAAAAGCAGTCGCATAGCCATCAGCTAGAGTGCAGTTTTTTGCAATCACATTGACTCCTAAAACTTCACTAGACTGTGCTTTACCAGTAAGCGGATTTACCGTATGGACAAATTCTTGACCGCTTTCTGGATCAATTTTAAACTTGCGGTAATTGCCACTTCCAGCCATAGCACAATCCGACAGTGCTAATACCGTGACGTAAACTCGCTCTCCAGGTTTTTGATTAGGGTCATCTATTCCTACAGACCACTTCCCTTGTCGCTCCAGATTCATTCCCTTAGTTACCAGCTCACCACCTACTTCCACTAAGTAATTCTCCACTCCTTTTTCATCCAGCAACCTTGCTATATAGTCCACTAAGGTTCCTTTTGCAATGGCATTAAATTCTAGATACATCCCTTTTTGATCTGATTTGATGTAAAAAGAATCTTTCACTTTAGAAGGGAATAGTTTCATTTTATCAAAGCCTACAAATTGCTTCAGGCTATCGATTTGCATTTGTGAAGGAATGCGTTCCTGTTTGCCGTCAGCACCAAAACCGTAAGCGTTCACTAGGTTCCCTACCGTTGGGTCAAAGTACCCATCCGTCTTACTAAACACTTCTTGTGCTTGTTCAAAAACTTCTTTAAAAGGTTTACCGACCAGCACACTGTCTTCTCCAGCATTAATCCTATTGATCAACGAGCCTTTTACCCAAGTGCTCATGGAGTTATTAAACATAGCTATAATGCTATCCACCTCTTTTTCTACCGCAAGCTCTTCCTCTGCAAAAAGCTTTATGGAATAGGTAGTCCCTATCGCGTTGCCCAGAAACTCCTGAGGTTCTGGAAGTACTTTTTCGACTTCTTTTTCTTTACAAGAAAACAAAGACAACAAAAGGAAAATAACTATAACTGTTCTCATATCGTATGTTAATAATTTTTTCATCTCATTAGGGTTTATTTAAAGTATTTCTCTTTATCAAAGCCGCTGTACGGAGCAAATTCGAAGTAGAAAACTGGTCGGCGACGATTATGAAGTTACCAATAGAGATTTAAGGTTGAGGCGTTAAGATTCATTTCAAACTCATCAGCCTCATTTCTCAATAAACTAGGCACTACTTGATCTCGATAAGCCCTGCAAAATTCACCACATAATCATCTTCATGATGCACCGGGACTTCATAATTGCGAGAATTGGCCAAACCTACGCCAGCATAATAAGTGGTCGCTTTATATTTAAAACCATGATCGCGCATCATATTGAGTAACTTCTCATCGTACTCCACAGGATTTGATGGATACGTGACCGCTCGCACCACTACAAAATGTAGAAACTTGTCTTTTAAAGCTACAAACTGCGGATCCTTTTTAGGCTTAGAATTGATAGATAAAAACTCAAATCCCAATTCTTCCATTTCCTTTCCTACGATATTCATCGCAAGCTGGTGTAATTCCTGTTTTGATAGTGGTGTAAGCATAGTGCAAAAATAAACTGTAGAAACTTTAATAGTCAAAAAAAGAACCTAAAAGCTGCTCAAAAATAAGCGTTAAAATTATTCTAGAATCAGTGTTCTTGAAATAACTTTCCCACCAAGCCTTTTTGTAAAAGGTACATACTCCATAAAAAACTACTTTAATTTATCCTGCTTTTGCTATCTAACTCTTCTATTTGCTTTACTTTTTGACTTAAAATAATAAATACCTCTATTCCTTTTAAAGTAATCCCTTCAGACTTTTCAATGCTAATAAGAAAGTAATTTAGGGAATTAAAAGCATCTAGAATACATACATAATTCAGGGTAAGGCAGGTACTATTAAAAAACAATAGCCTCTTCGTCCACAGGGTTTTCGAGACCTTCCATACTTAATAAACTGGCGCCACCCTGACTGACAAAAGATGCCTCTAAATTTTAAAACTTGGGAGCATCAAAAGAATCTATCTCCTTATTATTATCTGAGTGAAAATCTGTAATCAAAACGTCTGAGGCAGATTGCCCATTTTCAAAACGAGTTTGATCCTATAAATTTATGGATGTTGTTGTACGTTGTGCATTTAAAAAGCTACTGCAAAACCATAGAAGACATAAAACATAAGGTAACTAGAAATCTCGCAGACTCCTTTTTACAAATACAGCAGAATGCCCTACCTGAAAAATATTGCTCCCGTGGGATTTGAAATTCATACCAACATATCCTTTATATTTAACATTCGTAACATCCATCCTATGCATAACAAGAGTATTTCACTTCTATTTGGAATAGCATTATTGCTTTTTTCCTGTAAAGAAGAAACAAAAATAGATCACTCGCCAGCCGCTGCTGACAGACCACTGACCGAATATGTGAACACTTTTATAGGAACTGGTGGCCATGGACATACCTATCCTGGAGCGACCATGCCATTTGGGATGATGCAATTGAGTCCAGACACGCGCCTCGATGGATGGGATGGCTGTAGCGGTTATCATTATAGTGACTCTGTTATTTATGGGTTTTCACACACACATTTAAGCGGCACTGGAGTGAGCGATTATGGAGACATTCTATTCATGCCTACTAATCAACCTCTCTTAAATAATGGTGCCGATGGTAAAGAAGGTTACTCCTCAAAGTTCTCTCACGATAATGAAAAAGCCAGCCCAGGATATTACGAAGTACATCTAGACGATACTAATATTGATGTGCGATTAACGGTTACAGAAAGAGCTGGAATACACGAATACAAATTCCCAACGGCTGACAACCAATTTGTAATTCTTGATTTAGCTCACCGAGATAAATTACTGGAACATGATTTACAATTTATTTCAGAAACAGAAATTATTGGAAAACGATTTTCCAGTGCTTGGGCGACCCATCAAATGTTGTTTTATTATATCAAAACATCGCATCCCATCAAGAATTGGAATCGAAAATATGTTACTACACCAAAAGTAGAAGCTTTAGAATTCAAAAATCCAAACAACGAACCTGTCACCATTAAAATAGGAATCAGTGCGGTAGATGAAGCTGGCGCAAAACAAAATCTGGAAACCGAAATAGGCGATAGAGACTTTGAAACCATAAAAAAAGCCGCTGACGACTCTTGGGAAAAGCAACTGAATAAAATCGTCATAGAAGATGGAAATCACGATAACAAAGTCACCTTTTACAGCGCTTTGTACCACACCATGATTGCGCCTAATCTTTATCAAGATGTGGACGGTCGTTACCGAGGCATGGATTTAGAAATTCATGAAACCAAAGACTTTGATTACTACACCGTTTTCTCCTTGTGGGATACCTATCGCGCAGCGCATCCTTTATACACGATCATAGAACAAGAACGCACCAACGACTTTATACATACCCTAACAGCCAAATACGATGAAGGCGGTATCCTTCCTATTTGGGATTTAAGTAGTAATTATACTGGTTGCATGATAGGTTATCACGCCGTCCCCATCATTGCAGATGCCTATTTAAAAGGAATCAGAGATTATGATGTAGACAAAGCTTTTGAAGCGATGTTGCACAGCGCGACTCAAGATAAATTGGGACTGGACTCCTATAAGAAATATGGTTTTATTCCCGTAGAACTAGAAAGTGAATCGGTTTCTAAAACACTAGAATATGCTTATGACGACTGGACCATCGCACAAATGGCTCGAGCAATGGGCAACGAAGAAAAATATATAGTATATACGCGCAGAGCCCAAAACTATAAGAATATGTACCATCCAGCGACTGGATTTTTTCAAGGTCGTTTCCGCAATACTTGGTTTGCGCCATTTAAACCTGAAGAAGTCAATTTCAATTACACAGAGGCAAATGCATGGCAATACAGCCTCTATGCACCACAAGATATTTCTGGACATATCAATTTAATGGGCAGCGAAAGTGCTTATGAAAAACACCTCGATCACCTGTTTACCACAGAGATAAAAACTTCAGGCCGCCATCAAATAGATATTACAGGACTCATAGGTCAGTATGCGCATGGAAATGAGCCCAGCCATCACATGGCTTATTTGTACAATTTTATCGGCAAACCTCATAAAACGCAAGAAAAAGTTCATGAAATACTGACCACTTTGTACCACAACGCTCCAGACGGTATTTCTGGAAACGAAGATTGTGGTCAGATGAGCGCTTGGTATGTGATGAGTTCGCTAGGTTTTTATTCGGTCACTCCCGGAAGCAATGAGTACATTATTGGGACTCCTTTATTTGATAAAGCAACCATCCATTTAGAAAATGGCGAGCAGTTTACTTTTATTAAAAATGGAGATGGAAAATACATTGATACTATCGCTTTCGCGAAAGCGCAATCAACAACAAATTATACCAAATCTTTCCTAACCCACGACAGGATCACCAAATCTGGAACTCTAGTCTATAACATGAGTGAACAACCAACCAAATGGGCAACAGCGGCGGAGGACCGACCAGTAAGTGCTATTACCGAAGAATTAATAACCGCAGTTCCGTATATAGAATCCGGAGACATTTCTTTTTCTGATACGACCATTATAGCATTAAACAGCATAGACACTGATGCCACTCTATTTTACAGTATTAATAAAGGCAAATTTGAACCTTATAAAAAACCCATCACTATTTCAGAACCTATCCAGCTTTCTGTGCACGCAATGAAGGATGATAAAATAAGCGCTACCGTTACGACCGACTTTTATAAATACGACAAAAATTTGTCCGTCGTTTTAGAACATCAATATGCAAATGAATACAGTGCTGGAGGAAACGATGCCTTGATAG
>NZ_JBLIGN010000119.1:0-5821 GCF_047636915.1 Nonlabens sp.
CACTAGCGACTGTTGCTCTTCCTTGTAAGTTCCAGATACGATCGTTTGTAAGTGTTTTACTTTCTGTAATTAATCCAGAAATTTGATTGTCTGACACATCTGGGCCAGAAATCGGATTATCATCATCTCCACAACTAGTAAGAGTTAAAGCGGCAATAGCTAACATTGAAATAAATAATTTTTTCATCTTTTTTGAATTTTTTTATCAGATTGACTCTGCAAAGAAAAGTTTAAAGTTCATGATACAAGTTATTGGTAGATTATCAAACTAAATGAAATGATTAAATTACCGTTAACCGTGTTACGTTAAGGTTAATTAGATTGAATTATTATTGAATTACCTTGCACAAAACTCTAAACAAATGAACTGGCATCAACTACTTTCTCTTAAAAGATATGGCGACTCACAACCAAGGCTTAGAGAGCAACAAGATGAATTAAGGTTGGGCTTTGAAGTAGATTATGACCGGGTCATTTTCTCTCAGCACTTCAGATCCCTTCAGGACAAAACTCAAGTCATCCCATTAAGTCAGACAGGATTTGTTCATACCCGACTTACGCACAGTCTAGAAGTAAGCGTTGTAGGTCGCTCTCTAGGAAGAATGGCTGGTCAACGTATTCTAGAAAAGCATCCTGAGCTACAAGCAGCTGGCTATAAACAACAGGATTTTGGCGCTATAGTTGCCGCAGCAGCTTTGGCACATGACATAGGAAATCCACCTTTCGGTCATAGTGGAGAAAAAGCTATAGGCAGTTATTTTAAGACTGGACAAGGAGCTGAGATGATACGCACGCTTTCGCAAAAGCAACAACAAGACCTGCTCTCTTATGAAGGAAATGCTAATGGATACCGATTATTAAATCTCGATAGTCCAGGAACCACTGGCGGGTTAAGGCTTTCCTATGCCACCTTAGGAGCTTTTATCAAGTACCCTAAAGAATCCCTTCCTTATCGACCTACCAAACACGTTTCACAAAAAAAATACGGCATCTTTCAAGCAGATCTAGCTCACTTTAATGATGTAGCAAAGGAACTAGGACTAGTAAGCAAGGGTGCTATACAGGAGACTCACTACCGCCATCCACTTACCTATCTGGTAGAAGCTGCAGATGATATTTGTTACACCATAATTGATTTTGAAGACGGTATCAATTTAGGCTGGATCAGTGAAGATCACGCGCTAGAACAATTAATCAAGCTTGTCAGAGACACGATTAGGACTGAGGTTTACACGCAGTTATCTACTACTTCAGAGCGATTGTCTTATTTGAGATCACTAGCTATAAATAATCTTATAACCGACTGTATCTCTATATTTATGGAACATGAAGAGGCTATACTAGCTGGTAATTTTCCACATGCGCTCACCGATAAGTCAAAATACAAAGCGCAAATTGAAGATATTCTCAGCATTACCGTTGATAAAGTTTACAATAATGAAGAAGTCGTTCAAAAGGAAATAGCTGGATATAAAATTCTTCAAGACATTTTAAATGCGGTCATAAGAGCCAGTATCAATGATTTTGAGAAAATGACCAGTTCCTACGATCAATTGATTCTTAAATCCTGTAAAGGACTTAGGTTAAGCGGTAACGATAAATATGAACGCATATTAGACGTTTGTGGATACGTCGCCTCCCTTACGGACAGCAAGTCCATTGCGTTATTTGAAGTGATCAACGGTAAAATTTAAAATAAAACCACTCAATTGTCTTAACTTTAAGGTGTTAATCCGTATCAGATGAATAAAAAACTAATTGTTTTAAGTATTCTAGTCTATACGGCAGCCGTAATGAGCTTATTTGTTTTTAATAAAGAAGAAAAAGGAATCGCAGAGGCTAGAGCGCTTCGCGAGCAATTCTTAGAAAACAGTCCTTTTAAGGAAACCATAAAACTTATAAAAGCCGAACGTAAAGCACTTTCATTACCCCTAAGGCTTATAATGAGCGCATGTGGGAACTGACCATGAATCCTGCCAGAGGGATATCAACTCCTTATAAAGTAAAAAGCATGGA
Source organism: Nonlabens sp. (assembly GCF_047636915.1). Lineage (GTDB taxonomy): Bacteria > Bacteroidota > Bacteroidia > Flavobacteriales > Flavobacteriaceae > Nonlabens. The sequence goes on from NZ_JBLIGN010000119.1 coordinate 2,017, forward strand.
TACCGATCTATTGAAAAGTGCTCTTGGTTCTAGCTCCAGAGCATGGGAAAAAAGAGGACCTCTAATGTAGGAGGAAGAACGAGAGTGACCTATGATGACCCTAGTGACGTAGAAGCAAATAACGGAGCTAGCACAGATTACAACAAATTATTTTCCAGCGGTATAGGTGGCGGTTTATGGGTGAATAACGATATCACTGACGTTAATTCTATATACCCTATAATTCCTGGACTTACGGAAAATCTAAACCTAAGCGCTTATGCTATAGACCCAAATGATTCCATGACTTTCTATATCGGAACAAGTGAACAATATACCGCGGGAGCAGCGGTAGAGAACGGCCTTTATAAAACTATTGATAGAGGAAGCTCTTGCACCGAAGTACCCGTTACACCTGCTGTACCTAGAAACTTAAACGCTCCTTCCGATTTATTTACTGCTGGAATCTTTTTTATTACTGATATCATTGTATGGGATAACAATGGAACTAGTGAAGTCTTTGTTGGAGTAGGCTTTACCATTTAAGCATCACCTAATTTCAACATCTCCAATCCTAACAATATTCTAGGAGCTCAAAATGCTGGATTGTATCGCAGTCCTGACGATGGAACTAGCTGGTCACGAATAGAAAACACCTCTATGGAATATATATTTGGCGGTCAAAGGTTTTATGTGGCTCCAAATGATTTTGAAATAAGTGCTGCTAATCAACTTTATATGGGTACCATTTCAGTTCCCGGAACAAATTTGGGCGGAGGTCGTTTGTACCCATCCAAAGATGAAGTCCTCTGGAACCTTCAAAATACCATTTCAGGTAGTGACCGTATTGAAATTGCTGCGTATTCCACAAATCAAAATCTATTTTATATAGCTGCATAGGTAGCAAGTGAAGAAAACTTATATAAAAGTGTCGATGCCTTACTGACAACTACTGCAATCGACAAGCCTAATGATGCAAATGGCTCCATCCTTACTGACGATTTTAAAAGAAGACAAGCCTTTTATGATTTAGTAATAGAAGTAGACCCTACTAATGATCAAATTATTTATGCAGGGAAATCGATTCCTTTAGGTCTATAAATAGAGGTGCTTCATGGAACCAAATCCCCAAATGCGTTGATGCATTTGGACTTGAAAATTTAAACATCTTTTTGTAGATGCTGACATCCGTGCCTTTAAATTCCACCCAGCAAACCCTAACCAAGGTATCATAGGAAGCGATGGTGGTATTTCATGGCAAACGCTTATCAATGGAATGACTGACATGAAACTAGTGTATCTAGATCTGAGAACAGCAGATAATACCCTACTTGCCACAACTCATAGTCGCGGCATGTTTACAGGAACTTTTGATACCTTGAGCATCTCTGAATTTGACACAAATGACTTAGGGATTAAAATCTACCCTACTGTTTCTAATGGAGCGATAGCTATCACTTTTAATCAAAATCTGGTTAAAACGAGTATTCAGATATTTAACCTAAGCGGTCAGCGGGTATTTGAAACGGAGAAAGACTTAAGTTCTAATGAGACATCATTACAGCTCGATTTAAAAAGCGGACTTTACTTGATACAATTCCAGTCAAATGGCCGGCTGCAGATAGAGAAAATTATCATTAAGTAAAGGAAAGAAGACCCTAACTTAGTTTTTTAATCAATTTCAACAAGGCTTCCTTATCCATTCCTGCGATTTTATACAAATCGGCAGTGGGACCATGTTCTATAAAGGAATCTGGAATACCTAGTTTATGGAAGCTTCCTCGGTACGCTTTCGCGAAAGCGAGATCGCAAACGGCACTTCCCAATCCACCTACTACCGTTCCATCTTCCATGGTAATGATATGATCATGCTGTTTGAAAATAGAGTCCAAAGCTGGAGCATCTAAAGGCTTTAAAAAACGAATGTCTAAATGTGTACAATCTAAATTCTCTTGTTCCAGCAATTCTTGAATCATCGTCCCGATAGGACCTATACTTATTACAGCGATTTTTTTACCTTTTTTCAATAGCCTAGAGGCACCTATTTCAAGCCGTTCAAAGGGCTGTTGCCAGTCCACAATTTTACCACGACCACGCGGATACCTAATCGAGATAGGCGCCTCCAATCCCTGTGAAGCCGTAAACATGATGTTTCTCATTTCTATAGCATCCATAGGAGCTGCAATGATCATGTCTGGAATACAATTTAAATAAGCAAGGTCAAAAACACCGTGGTGCGTCGCCCCATCTTTCCCTACAATCCCAGCTCGATCAAGACAGAAAATTACCGGTAGTTTTTGCAGCGCAACATCATGAATAACCTGATCATAAGCACGTTGTAAAAAAGTCGAATACACATTGCAAAAAGGCACCAGTCCTTGCGTTGCCATTCCAGCAGCCAGCGTTACCGCATGTTGCTCTGCAATTCCTACGTCAAAAGCACGATCTGGAATAGTTTCCATCATGATTTTCATGGAACTTCCTGTAGGCATAGCAGGTGTGATCCCGACAATTCTTTTATTAGTTTGAGCCAGCTCTACTATCGTATGCCCAAAAACATCTTGAAACTTAGGTGGTAATTTACTGTTGTCACTGGATGGAATGTCACCAGTAATTTTATCAAATTTTCCAGGTGCGTGATAGCGCACTTGATCAATTTCGGCTTGTTTAAGACCTTTCCCTTTTACTGTTCTCACATGTAAAAGTCTAGGTCCTTTTAAACTTTTCTGCCTTTTTAGTTCTTCAAGTAAAAGAGGTAAATCATGTCCATCGATAGGTCCTGAATAATCAAAGTTGAGCGATTCAAAGATGTTATCGCTACCGGTTTCTTTTCCTGATTTTGTTTTGGTAAGATAGTATTTAAGTGCTCCTACACTAGGGTCAATTCCTATCGCATTATCGTTAAGAATAACCAGAAGGTCTGCGCCGCTTACGCCCGCGTGGTTCAGGGCTTCAAATGCCATACCGCTGGCTATACTCGCATCACCTACTACAGCAATGTGCTTTCTATCTTCTTTCTTTAAAGAGCTCGCCATGGCCATTCCAAGGGCAGCGCTTATAGAGGTGGAACTGTGACCCGTTCCAAAGGTATCGTAAACACTTTCTGATCGCTTGGGAAAACCAGAGATGCCACCTAGATCTCGATTGGTGTGAAAAACATCCCTACGACCCGTAAGTATTTTATGCCCATAAGCTTGATGACCTACATCCCAAACCAACTGATCTACTGGAGTATGAAACACATAGTGCAAAGCAATAGTAAGTTCTACCACGCCGAGACTCGCTCCTAAATGACCTTCTTTTGCAGCTACTATATCTATGATAAAAGCCCTTAATTCTTGGGCCACTATAGCCAGATCACTTTCTGACAAGTGTCTTAAGTCAGACGGATCATTGATGGTAGAAAGTAGATTTTTTGACATGATTCAAAGGTAAGCTGAATAATCAATTTCTTGATTTAATGAATTGGTAATTTCTTGATGAGTTTCACCTAACAAATATTACAAAACAAATAGATCTTATTTTTAATTCCTGCTATTGTGGATTCTTTTATTTTTACTTTTGAGTATTTTAAAAAGATGATAGAACCCTTCGACCACGAGTATTTTATGAGAAAAGCTTTGCAAGAAGCTGCCGCTGCTTTTGACCGTAATGAAATTCCAGTAGGAGCGGTTATCGTAGCTCAAAACCGCATCATTGCAAAAGGCCATAATCTTACGGAAACACTTACTGATGTTACGGCACATGCAGAGATGCAAGCCATTACTGCTGCCTCTAGTTTTGTAGGTGGTAAGTATTTGAAAGACTGCACGCTTTATGTGACTTT
>NZ_JBLIGN010000120.1:0-5779 GCF_047636915.1 Nonlabens sp.
TTATTGAAGATAAAGACCGATAAGAGTGATTCAAAACTTATATGTGAATATGCTCAACAGGTTGAATTGAAAATATGGCAAGGCAATTCTAAGCATCAAATAGAATGTCTGCAAATGACCAGACTTCTTTCTGTGTATACAAAACAGAGCACAATGCTAGAAAATAGATTACACGGAGAAGTTGTTTTTGGTAATCTGAGCAAAGTAATTGTAGGTTCTTTAAAACGCCGTTAGAAGCAGGTTCAAAAAGGAGTGAAAGCCTTAGACGAAAAACTACTTATTTTGGTGAAACAAATGCATCAAGATGTGTTAAAAGGCTTAAAAGTAGCCTAGGTATTGGACTAAAAGTGCCATTATGCTAGTGGTTTTAACAAATGAATTCGGCCGTTTTACAAGCACAAGTGAATAGTGCAGTTATGCAGGATTGACACCATTGATCAGGCAGAGTGCGAGCAGCGTAAAAGGAAGACCTCGTATAAGTAAAATATGGAATCAAAAATTTCGAAACCTTTTATTTATTTGCAGTTTTGCAGCTTCGAAATACAACAAAGCCTGTAGGGAGATTTATGAAGGAATAGTCGTAAAAGGAAAGAGCGAAAAATTAGCATTAATTGCAGTTTGTAAAAAGCTGCTAAAACAAGTTTTTACAATAGCGAAATCAGGGTTGAAATATGATCATACTTATAGAAGTACACTAGTGAAAAATTAATTAGTTTTTATTTGTTTTATAACACAGTACTTTGTTCGCTATAGTTTTTTTTATTTGCATTTTCAATAATTTCCTTATCCTCCTTAAAAATATTTAAAACCCACAGTGGTGGGTCTATTTTTTCGGTTGCGCCAACTTCTTTCATAATGTCTGTTAGAGCAGTAGGTCTATCTCTTTTCCAGACAAGTGTACGCGCAATTCCTATTGCTTTTACTTCATTTTTTTGTTCAAAATAGTGCACATAATAAACCCACTTATCATCCATTCCAGCGCTTTCTAAAATCACATCAAATTTAGACCAAATCTTCAAAGGCTTTCTGTATATTATCTTTTGAGAACCTAATGATGGTGCTAATTTTCTTTTAACAATAGCTTTATATAATTTTGATCTTGCAATTAATTCCCAGCGAATGAAATCCATATAAACAGGATATTTTGCGGCTGTCATAACACGGAACCCATCACAATCAAAAGGACCAACTCTAAAAGTTCTTTTGATTGTCTGGTCATAATTTACTTCACTTTGAAAATTTCTCAGAATTAATATCTTTACAATAGAATACCAGTAATATATCATGATTCTAAATTTGGGGATGAATTTTTAATGCAGCCTAACTATGGCTTACGGTTCGTGTAAGAATAGTTGCGAGTTTAAGTGCGAGGATTTTCCGAAGGAAAATCAGATTTTAAAAAACAGCAACTACCTTTTGTTTAGCCTAGAACTAGCAATTATTTATATTCATTGTGTTTACCCAGCATGGGCATCTTTTATTTACCGAAGGTAAATAATTAATCTAGAGGGTGCAAGTCCCTTACGGGCGTTGGTAAGGCAATGAACCATTAGTAAGTTGCAAGGTTGCTAGCTATGAAGCTAGGACTGAAGGAAGCAGGGCTACAAAACTCCGTACTGAGCGCAGTCGAAGGGTACGGAGGTGTGAGAGTCGCACTCCGTTCCTAATGAGGAGCGGAGCCGTCTACTTGATTAGCTGCTGGCTTTATTAGTTAAGCAAATCCGCCATTTACTCCGATATTTTGTCCTGTGATCCATTTTGAATCATCATCTACAAGAAATAAGACGATTTTTGCAATGTCTTCAGGTTCGCCAATTCGATTAAAAGCAGACATTGAAGCCAAACGTTTTATAACCTCCTCATTTTTTCCTTGTTTGAAAAGTTCCGTATTAACTGGACCTGGTGAAATAGAGTTTACTGTAATTCCTTTAGTTCCTACTTCTTTTGCAAACACTCTAGTCAGCTGTTCAACTGCAGATTTAGTTGCGGAATATGTTCCATAAGTCGGCAACATTAGTCGTGTTACAGAACTCGAAAAATTTATTATCCTTCCATTATCACCTAAAAGTGTAGATGCCTCTCTCATTGTGTTGAACACTCCTTTTACATTTACATCAAAAATTCTATCAAAATCTTCGTCCGTTGTGTCTTTGATCAATTTATAAATTGCAATTCCAGCATTGTTTATCAATACATCAATTTTTTCAAACTTCTCAATGGTTTTTTGAAATAATCTTTTTACGTCTTCCGATTTGCTGACGTCAGCCTTGATAGCAATAGCTTGTCCACCACTTTGTAAAATTTCAGTTACTACGCTTTTGGCAGTTTCTTCACTGCTTGAAAAATTAACCACCACTTTTGCGCCATTTTTAGCAAGTGTTTTGGCAATGGTCAATCCAATACCTCTTGAAGAACCTGTTATGATTATTACTTTTCCTTTTAATTTGTTCATTTATTATTTTTTGTTTTGGTAGTTTCTTTCAGCTTGTAGCTAACGTCATTCTGTCTAATAACCTACTGCTATTTTAATGTTTTACTAAATTACATTTTTTTGTATTAGTGCTATGCTTGAATTTGATATTTTGAGTTTTGGTTGGCAAAATACCTCTAAACAACTTAGAAGAGATTGTATACATATATCAAAGTACTTACTAGCTTTAATACTTGATGTTTTAGTATCTCGAAGGATATTCTTAATCCTTGTCAAGTTATAAGCGATAAACATAAAGCCTAATTCTGCACTGGCTCTTTTCTTTGTTTTTTTAGTTATGATGTGTTCAAAACTCCATTGCCGTTTGATAGTTCCTTAAGGATGTTCTACAATAGCTTGTCTTTTTTATAAGCGTCAATGTTCTCTACTACTCTCTGTGCATTTTCTTCTATAGATTGATGGAACTCGCTTCGTTGTATCACTTTTCCGTTATTTTTTCTAAAATTGCTGACGCTATTCTTTTTCAGGTGCAAAATAAAAAGTAGATTTTTGACTACGATTATTTGTTTTCAGCTACTTTTTCAGTTACGAGGTCTTAAACTGGATCTTTCATACACCTATAAAAAACTGAACTTCTTTTAAACAAAGAATTAAAGAAGCAACTGTATTAAGATAGGAGGGTGCACCTGTGATTTAAGTTTTAAATAGCGTTATTCCTTTGAAAAGTGATAATGCTAAAATCCTTCCTAAAGAAACAGAAAGGCTTTTATTTTAAAACCCTCTTTATTTTGTTTATTTAAATCGTGTAATTAATTTTCTTGTAAAACTCCAATCAAGGGTTTCTTGTGATATTTCCTTATAAAATAGAGCGTAAGCAGTTTTTTCAATATCGTTTTTTGTGCCAAATTCTAAAACTTGTGATAAATCAGCATACGATTTAAAAATCCATACATTTTCACCACCAGAAACGTGAACAACATCTCCCATACCCATATAACTATCTGGTTTAATTGTTCTTAGTAGTTTCTTAAAAGCATTTGTAAAATTAGTTACATCTTTAACCTTATAAGCCCATGCCTGCAAAAATATGTGCTCTGGCAGACCATCTTTATATCACTATAGTGTGTATTGTTACCAGCGGTAGTGTAATTGCTTTCAGTGTTTTTAAGCAATTCTCTAGAAAACAGTTCCCAACCTGGACCCGACAAAGATTTTTTAAATTCAGCTAATTTTTTCGACGAAGCACAAGAGAAGCCTATTAAGTGCGTTGCCTTTTCACTTGAACTTTTAAATATAAAAGCAGAAAACTCAGCTTCTATGTCATCTTGTATTTTTATACTGGAGAAGTAATCATTCACTAAAGAAGTAAACTTTTCTGTGTTTTCAGATTTAACTTTATATAAAACATCATACCAATAACCGTTTTGGGCGAGCCCAAATGAACTGATAAACAAGACAAAAGGCAGAAATATGTTTTTCCTATTTTATTTTGACCATTTTCTACGCGCAACACGAATATTACAAACAATTGACCTTACGTTCTGTAAAATGAGAAACAAAAAAGTCAACTTCTTTTTCTGTGAAAGAATGTTTTTGCATTAATTGATTTTGTAGTGATTGAACTTCCATCATTTATTAATTTTCTGATGTGCTCTCAAATGGCATCCAACGGGTTTGTATAAGATGTGTCGCGCCTGGCGCAGCGTGAACGAGCTCGCTTTTCAGCGGGGCGGGAAGCGTCGAAACCGACCACCATCATTATCTTTTTCTCCAAATTAATTGAGCCGAGTGCGAATCAGCAAGTCAAGCGAGTTCATATTTTTCGGAATGTACAAGGTGCTAATATTTGTTCTAAATATTCAATTATTGATAAGGTAATGCCATGAGTTTTATACGGTGTTGAACTAATCCTAGTTCCTCGGAAGCCACTTCTTGCTGTTAAAAATACATTAATTTAGGGTCTCACTAAAAACCTATAGAATTATGTATTTTAAAAAAAAGAGAAGACGATCTTACAAACAGCATTAGAAGCTGTACCAGAATTTAACGTATTAGCCCTTAAACTAGAAAAAAGTTTTGTTATAAATGGGAAGGCAACCAGTACCTTAACTAATTATTTACGTTGTCTTGCGCATCTGACTCTTTATTACAAATGTAGTCCAGAACACTTGTGCCAAGAGCGTATTAACGACTATTTATTCCACTGTAAAAAGCTACACCAGACCCCATCAGAAAGTTTCTTTAAACATACCATTTTTGGGCTTCGCGCTGCTTATAAAGTTATGGGTATGGAGGTCAAACGTATTGCACTTCCTCAGATAAAGAGACAAGCCGACCTGCCTATAGTGCTTAACAAACAAGAAGTGAAGGCGCTTTTAAAGGCTCCTAAATATTTAAAACACCGCCTTATTTTGGGGATGCTTTATGGTTGCGGACTTAGAAGTTATGAGCTTTGTGATTTGCAGCAATCAGATCTTGATTTTGAGCGTAAAACGGTTTTTATTAAAAAGAAAAAAGGCAAGGTAGATCGTTATTTGCCTTTAGGGGAGATGATCATTCGGGGGCTTAAAGAGTATCTAAGAACCGAAAAGCCTGTCACCTATGTTTTTAACAGTCAGATAAGGAAACAAGGGCTTGCCCAGCCAATGAGCCCTGGAGGGATTCAATGGATTATTAAAGAGTGCCGCTCAAAAATAAATACTAAAAAGAAATTCACCACCCATACACTTCGTCATTCCTATGCCACACATTTACTAGAAGACGGCATGAATATTATGTGCTTAAAAGAACTTTTGGGTCATGCAGATATCCAAACCACCATTATCTATCTTCATGTAGCTGCTTCTGGAAGTTCAAAAAAAAAGAGTCCTTTAGACAGCTTATACAAAGTGTAATGTGTGCCAAGCATACTGTTGCAGATGTTTTGAATTTGGAACAAGAACATCTAGAAGTTTTATCCAATACGAGCTGGAATTTACACACGTTACATGCCCTTAGAGAATACTGCACCAAGGATCTTGGCGACCATTTAGATTGGTGCACCCATTGTGGGAAATTCCATTTTCAGTTTAACTCTTGCCGTAATAGGCACTGTCCAACCTGCCAAGGGCATAAACAACACCAATGGGCACATGCAAGAACCAAGGAGTTGTTGCCTGTGCCTTTATTTCATTTGGTCTTTACCCTTGCAGACCATCGTAATAGGGTATCCCTTAGTCATCTCAAAAAAGAACACATAATGCTTTTTGAGACCGCATGGTTGACCTTATGTGTTTTTGGAAACAACCACAAACATCTTGGAGCAACCTTGGGTACGATTGCCGTGTTGCACGCCTGGGGTCAAAATTT
>NZ_JBLIGN010000121.1:0-5747 GCF_047636915.1 Nonlabens sp.
GGATATGGGAAGGGTTACTATTTAGAACCGACCGTAATCGAAGTGACTTCTAACGACTGCAAACTCAACCAAGAAGAAATCTTTGGACCCGTCGTGACCATCATGCCATTTACCGATGAAGCTCATGCACTAGAACTAGCAAACGGAACCAAATACGGATTGAGCGCCACCTTATGGACCAACGACCTATCGAGAACCATGAGAATGACACAAGAAATTGAAGCGGGAATAGTCTGGGTCAACACGTGGTTGAATAGAGATTTGCGCACTCCTTTTGGCGGTGTAAAAGACAGCGGCGTAGGAAGAGAAGGCGGTTTTGAAGCCCTTGATTTCTTTACAGAATCGAAAAATGTTTGTATTGAGTATTAAAACCCCGTTGAGCCAGAGGTTGCCATCACCAATAGTTGGCAGGTCTGATCTCGATAATTTCTTTTTAGTTAGAAACTAACATGCCGAGTATTCTTCTTAGCATGTTTGGTTGAATTGAAAGATGTTCCTACCTTGTTGTTATGAAGGATAGAATCGAAAGTGATAGGTGTTACCATATATTTAATCAAGCCCATGGGATGATTGATCTTTTTAAAGAATCGCGTAATTACCCTTTCTTTATCGATAAAATGGAAAAACACTTAACGCCAGTTTGTGAAATACTCGCCTTCTGCTTGATGAAGAATCATTTTCATCTCGTGATAAAGACAAGAGAAATTGAAGAATCTGAAATCTCTGAAGCGTTTGCAAATCTTTTTATAGGTTATACAAAATCTTATAACAACGTTTATGATAGATCTGGAAGTTTATTTAAAAAGCCATTTAAAAGAAAACTTATAGAATCGGAAACCTATTTGAAAAATGTCATTTTATATATTCATTGCAACCCGGTTAAGGATGGGTTTGTAGAAGATATTATCAGTTATCCTTGGTCTTCATACCATGAAATTTTAGATGATTTTTCGACTTTTGTAGAACGCAACTTTATTCTAGAATTGTTTGATGATTCCACTAACTTTGTTGCCGCTCATAAAGCTTTTCAGTTACACACCTCTTTTACTCCTACTTTTGAACAATAAAAACTACAATACCATAATCATAGGCGGCGGTGCAGCCGGATTTTTTGCAGCCATCAACCTCGCCGAGCAAACTAGCAATCATTCCATTGCTATTGTAGAGCGTGGGAAAGACGTATTACAAAAAGTACGTATTTCTGGCGGTGGAAGATGCAATGTTACACATGCCCAGTTTGAGCCCAAACCTTTATCACTGAATTACCCGCGCGGTGAAAAAGAATTATTAGGCCCGTTTCACAGTTTTATGACCGGCGATACCATAAGTTGGTTTCAAGAACGCGGCATAGAATTAAAAATCGAAGAAGATGGACGTATGTTTCCAGTTTCCAATTCATCACAGACTATTATCGATTGTTTTATCTCGCTTGCGCAAAAACATCATATAGACATACTCACTAGCAATAATGTAGCTTCAATTGAAAAAAAAGACCTCTGGGAATTACACACCAAAACAGATACTTTCTCTTGTGACAACCTGGTCGTTACCGCGGGTAGCAGCCCCAAAGTTTGGGAGATGATGCGCAAACTAAATCATACTATTGTAAACGCCGTTCCATCTCTTTTTACTTTTAATACAGTCGATAAACAAATAACCGAGCTGGCTGGAATTGCCCTAGAAGCTCGAGTAGACATCCCTCAACTGAAACTAGAATCCCAAGGACCTTTGTTAATAACGCATTGGGGTTTTTCTGGACCAGCGATTTTAAAAATGAGCGCTTGGGGAGCGCGTGAACTCCATAAAGCCGATTATCAATTTGATTTAGTTATCAACTGGTTGAATTACCTATCGCATCAAGAATGTTTAGAAAGCCTTTTCGAAAGAAGAAAAAACAGTAAAAAACAAGTCGGTAATGAGTGGTTGTTTGACCTACCTAAACGACTTTGGAAATACGTTGCAGAAAGCGTCCAGCTCACAGAAAAAAACTGGGCAGATTGTTCTAATGTAGACCTTCAAAATCTAGCCACACATTTAACCGCTAGTACATTTGCGATCAATGGAAAAAGCACTTTTAAAGAAGAATTTGTAACGGCAGGTGGCGTAGATCTAAAAGAAGTCAACTTTAGGTCGTTTGCTTCAAAAAAACAGGAGAACCTTTACCTGGCAGGAGAAATATTAAACATAGATGCCATTACAGGCGGCTTTAATTTTCAAAATGCCTGGACTGGTGGCTGGATCATTGCGAGGGCGATAAGTACTAAAAAAAGAGAATACTGATTACTTTTTTTAATCCAAATCGATGATAAAAACGATTCAATTCAATTCAGCCCATATGATGAAATGGAAGCTCCTTATTTAAAAAATGTAATGATTGTACTCAATTCCTTAATTCTTTTGGAACTGACACTACAGATTGGGGAATTAATTCCTCCAACAAAATTAAAATTATAAACCTGACTGAGCTTGGAAGAGGTTCTAAAAATCAAATTAAAAGCTCCCTATCAAATGACCCGTCAGGAAGTATTATAATGCTATCTACCTGCGATACAGATTTAGATAAAGAGTCTCTTCAAGACGCATTAAATTATGAGGTTGAACAATAAGATTATAAAAGCGCTTGTATACTTCGTGATCTCGTCAATGGACTCTAATATACTCAAAACGCCTAGGTTTCCGAATTTCCTGCTCTTTCTTTTTCCTTTTCTCTGCGTTAAAATTTACAAGCCTAACATAAGCTATGCTTGAAAATTTATGCCTTAACAAAAGAAAAAATAAATCTGCTAAATTCTCCGAAGACCTAAATGCTTTGAGAATATAATCACTTCAATTAAAACAACTCCATCGCTTTCGTAGAAAAAAGTTAATCAGTTTCCTTATTTGGACTTAAAAACCTGCGATTTACGTAATTTGGTAATTCAAAATCTTACACATTGAATAAGCAAACGATTTTAATGATTCTCGACGGTTGGGGAATCACACAAGACCCTAAAGTAAGTGCTATTGCACAAGCTCACACACCATTCATAGATAGTTTATATGAAAAATACCCACATGCTACTTTGCGCACAGATGGTGAATATGTAGGTCTTCCTGAAGGGCAAATGGGAAATAGCGAGGTAGGACATATGAATCTAGGTGCTGGTAGAATTGTGTATCAAGATCTTGCCAAAATCAATAAAGCCATAAAAGACGACACGCTTAAAGAGGAGAAAGTGCTGGTGGAGGCTCTCGCTTTCGCGAAAGCAAACTCTAAAAAAGTACATTTCTTAGGTTTGCTGTCTGACGGTGGCGTTCATGCTCATATCGAGCATTTAAAAGCATTGCTAGATGTGGCTCAAGATCATGACATAGAAGAGGTTTTTATTCATGCTTTTACAGATGGACGCGATGTAGATCCTAAATCTGGAGCGGGACATGTGGAAGATTTAATGAATTATATAAGTGGTACTAATGCACAACTGGCAACAGTAACTGGACGTTATTTTGCGATGGACAGAGATCAACGATGGGAACGAGTTAAAAAAGCCTACGATGTCATTGTAAATGGTATGGGTGCACCTACTCATGATCCTGTTGCAGCGATAGAAGAGAATTATGTAAATGGGATCACAGACGAATTTATAGAGCCTATCGTAGTTCTTAACGGCACAGAACCTGCCGCCCTAGTGGAAGAAGGCGATGTAGTTATTTTCTTTAATTATAGAACGGATCGTGGTCGAGAGCTGACTCAAATGTTAACTCAAAAAGATAATCACGAACAAAATACCCACGCTCTAGATCTTTATTATGTCACTATGACTAAATATGACGAAAGCTATAAAAATGTGAACATCATCTTTGAAAAAGACAATCTTAAAAACACCCTAGGACAGGTGCTTTCTGAAGCTGGAAAAACACAAATACGTATTGCTGAAACAGAGAAATACCCGCATGTAACTTTTTTCTTTAATGGTGGACAAGAACAAGCTTTCTCAGGAGAAAGCAGGCTGATGTGTAACTCGCCTAAAGTAGCTACTTATGACTTGCAACCAGAAATGTCTATAGACTGCGTTACCAGCAGTATCATTCCTGAAATTAATAATAAATCAGCCGATTTTATATGTCTCAACTTTGCAAATCCTGATATGGTAGGTCATACAGGCTCTATGGAAGCTGCGGTAAAAGCATGTGAGGCAGTAGATAATGCCGCAAATAAAGTGATCACTGCTGCGATTGAAAACGATTACACCATCATTGTAATTGCAGACCATGGAAATTGTGAGGTCATGCTCAATCCAGATGGCTCAGTAAATACAGCGCATACTACTAATCCTGTACCGATTATAATAGTTGACAAATACCTAAAAGAAGTTAAAGACGGTATTTTAGGCGATATTGCTCCTACCGTATTAAAGTTAATAGGAGTACAAAAACCAAGTGAAATGACTCAAAACTCCTTAATTTAGAACAATGAAAAAGATCTTTATAGTAATAGCTGCGGTTGTATTAACCGCTTGTGGAACTCAAAAGGCCACCACAAAAACAACAAGCACTGGGACAACAACGACCACAACTGAGAAAAAAGAAAATGCGGCAAGTCAGATAGCTGGAGTGATAGAAGTCGGTTCTGATTATGCTAAGGATCCCTCTGGAAATCTAACTGGAAAAGTGGACAAAAATGCCTTTATGCAAGGCTCTTTCAGTTCCTGGTTCAATAGTACTTATAAGGCTTACCAGCCAGATCAAGCTAGTATCAATGGGCTTAAAGTTGCTCTGGAAGATATAGAAATAAGAGCTTATATGGGAACTTGGTGTGGAGACTCTAAAAGGGAGACACCTCAGTTTTATAACATACTAGATGCAGCTGGTTATGATTTAGAAAAGGTGACCATGATTACCGTAGACCGTTCTAAAAAGCAACCTGCAAGTCTTGTCTCTGGCTATGATCTCAATCGTGTGCCTACTTTTATTTTCTATCGCAATGGAACTGAAATCGGACGGTACGTTGAAAGACCTAGAGAATCTCTTGAAAAAGACATGTTAAAAATTGTTACTGATCAAGAATACAAGCATTCTTACGACAACTAAAAACCACCAATAACTTTATTTAAAACGAGGAATTAATATTCCTCGTTTTTTTTATATCTTGAGGTTAAATTAAAACTGTTGAATTTTCATTTTTCAAATCGTTATGTTCTTAACGCATCTCTTATTATTTGCTGGCTGGCGACCGCATTTATAGGTTTTAACGGTTTTTTTAAATCTCATGATTTCCTAACCGTTTCCCTATTTGACTTTCAGATTCCTGATGTACTGACCTCTTTAATAGCTGTATTTGCTTTTTTACTTCCTGTGATTGCGCTGTTCATTAATGTAAGAATTGCAAAATGGCTGCTGTTCATTTCTGTATTTTTATACCTGCTGCTTATTCTATTTGATTTACACAGATTAACGCCTTATATGATCGTTTATCTCGGTGTATTCTCAGCACTTATTTTACTCAAGTACGACTCTAGTATTCTCTACACAGCATTGTTGATTGTAGCTTCAGGCATCTATATTTTTAATGGGTTGCACAAACTCCATCCAGGTTTTGTAAACGACATTGCGCCACGCTTGTGGTTTCATTTCCTTCCTTTTAACTACACTAACACTTTAGGCTATAGCTTTGCCATACTAGAAATCATTGCTGGATTATTTCTTTTGATTCCGCTTACGCGAAAACTTGCTTGTATCGTTCTCCTGGTCATGCATATCATTATTAT
>NZ_JBLIGN010000122.1:0-5650 GCF_047636915.1 Nonlabens sp.
AGGTTTAGAAAGGGATTGTAACTTAATAAACGTCAAATAGATAGAATTGTTACAGTTTTTAACCTAAACTTAAATCCGAGTTCGAGTTCAATTTCAATTTCAAATTCGATTTCGATTTCGAATTCAGATTCATACGTTCATTCTGCTGTATAGCAGAATCGGCTTATGACATTCTCGTAGCTGGTTGATAGGATTGGAACGAACAAAAGCCATAGTCAATGGCTTTTGTTGAAAAATGATATAGGATGATGTGTTTTTAGTCTGTGGGATGCATTGGAATTAACAACCACGTTTTTTAATTTCTTCTGGACCTACGATGACATCATAGGTGTTGATCATCATAGCAGCTTTGTTATCTATGTTGTCCAAATAGACATTCCAGTGTTCATTTTTTGCTACTATGAATAAGGCTTCTTGGTAATTCAAAATATGTCCATCTACGTAATACACATATTTTTCTCTGTTGATGTGGATCACATCGATAGGGTCTCCTATAAAAGTGTTTTCCACTGTGCTTTGTAGTCTTTTCTTTTCTTTACTAACATCTACTATTAATTCGTCTACATCTTTCCATGTGCCGTTTTTGATTCTTGTAGTTGGTTTTTTTGACGATTCTTTTATTTGGTCTCTACCGATGTTTGACTTATTGTTGACACTGAATCCTTTTTCAAAATCTTTTACCCAAGTTGTGGTGTCATTTTTTGAGCTTTTAATTTTATAACTCATTTTATGATTTGTGGAAAACATTTTCAAAGAATTTATTCCATTTACCGGAATGATTTGGACGCCCTTGTTTCCGTTCTTTTTAATAAATGCTTTTGCTTTTTCTGCAGTTACCTTTTCATCATCAATGTAGTAGTGGATGTTATCACCAGCGTTTTCTATATAATCTAAAGGACTCGCTGGTGGCGGTGGCGGTGGCAGGTCTTCTTGTTTAATATACTCTACAGTCTTGCCTTTAAGGTCAATTTTGCTTCCCCAACGATCGTAAAAAGCTTGGTCACCTCCTTTTACGGTATAATAATGGATCTTTCCATCTACTTTTATATATCCAAAATCTTTAGACGGTGCTGCCGGTGCCGGTGGCGGTGGCGGTGGGATTTGACCTGCTCTAATATCATTTTCCCAATTTATATAAGGCCATGGTTCATTTTCAGCACGTTGTTTTTCATTCATAGAATTAAAAATGATTTGCATACGTTTTGTGTCTTCATTAAAAAGTACGACATGACCCTTCTCCTTTATAAATTCTTGATGTCTTTTAGCTAGAAAATTATACTCTTTTATGTCTTTTGAGGTCAGATTTTCGAGTACTTCAACTACCTCAATAATTTCCTCTGCTTTTATAACTTCGTAACCTTGACTTTCAAAATCTTGAAGTTCTCCTTGTTCATTATAAATCTTGATTTGTTCTCCATTTATTTTATACACATGAGGTGCTCCATTTATAGTAATGTTCCCTTCTGGATCTGATGGGTCAACTGCTATTATTTTACGATTAGAAGGTGTTTCTTCAATTATTTTAAACTCTACAGGTAGTTCAACTTCTTGAAATTCGGTTTCTTCCTTCCCACAACTTATAACAAGTAAAGCGATAACAGGAATAAGGGCTAGACTTCTAAAGACCAGGCTGGTATTTGAGGTGTGTGTTTTCATAATATGAAATCTTTTTTTGATTATTGGAAATGTAAAGGTGTTGGCCATCGCCTGTTGGTAACTTGTGGTCGCCTGTTCTAATAGTGTTTCTTGATAGGCAGTAGTTGAAATTCCTTGACTCAAAACAGCACGATCAGCCAGGAATTCATGGTTCAACTTTATAGAATACCTAATGATGTACAACAAAGGATTGAACCAAAATGCAATTAAAAGAAATTCTATAAATAGCACGTCTAGCGAATGCTTCTGATCCAGATGTGCTTTTTCGTGTTCTAAAACAACCCTTGGTATTTTGTTGGATTCCTGATCTTTTTTAGAAATAAAAATCCGAGTGAGAAATGAATGTGGTATCGTAAAGCTGTTGCGTAAAATAAGCTGGTAAGCAGCATAAGAACTGATCTGATCTTCTTGTTGGATCCTAAAAGAGTACAAATTCTTACCAAACCTCCAAAGCATGATAAAGGCACCTATCACATAAAGACTCCATCCTATATAAAGCCAGCGGAAAGTAACACTCGACTTCTCCATTGCTGATTCCATGAAAGGCAATTGGGCATCATTTATAAACGGAATTTCTTCCATGGGAATCACAATCGTTTCTACCACTATAAACGGAATAAGCATGGATAGAATAAGTGCACCTATCAAATAGAATCTTTTAAAGCCATGCCAGGAAGTGTTTTCTAACAATAACTTATAGGCCAGCCAGAGTACAAATAAGCAAACAGAGGAGTTGATTAAGAAATGTTCCATGATTATTTTTTTTCAATTTGGCGATCAATAATTTTTCTCAATTCTTCCAGCTCCTCTTTACTTAAGTCTGTTTCTTTAGTAAAGAAAGAAGCAAATTGAGAAGCACTATCGTTAAAGAAATTCTTAATCAAGCCGTTTACATGCTTAGCGAAATAATCGCTTTTCTTCACTAAAGGAATATATTGACGGCTTTTACCGAACAGTTCATAACCTACAAAACCTTTATCCGTCATACGCTTTAATAAGGTAGCAATGGTAGTGGTAGCCGGTTTGGGATCAGGGTATGCTTCAAGGAGGTCTTTCATAAAAGCTTTTTCTAGCTTCCATAAATGACTCATAACATCTTCTTCAGTTTTTGATAATTTCATTTGTATGTTTTATGCCTATTTAACTTTACTCTGTTGTATTAAATCGTTCGTTTTTCTATTTTTCTTCGTTAAAAAATAAAACCGTAGCTATTGCTATGCTTTAATTTTTTGTCTTGATAAATAAAAAAACGTTCCAATTTAATTTTACAACAGCACAAAATTAAATTGGCAGGAGAACTAACTCTACAAATGTAGAACAATATTTTGATTCTACAAGTGTAGAACATTAAAAAGTCAAATAAAGGTAAAAAGAAGAATAAAAACGGCTGGTATATATGATTTTAAAATACTGGATATGAGGTATTAAGGGTTTTTTCGCTTTCGCTAAAGTGATCTGGTAAAATGGTAGAATAAAAGATATAGCAGAAAGCACGGTCACTAGAGAATTCTAGGAGCGGTAGCGAAATGAATTTTTAGTGAACTGCCCAAAAATAAGTCCCATTCGCTAAAAAATGAACTCGAACCTGAACTTGAAGTAATAGGAAACGATCAGCAGGTATTTTTCTTTTTAAAAGTAATTGCGCATAAAGCTTTTGCAAAAGTGAGAACAAAAAAAAGTCCCACTCGATTAAGAATGGGACTTTTATAAACTTAAATGTAATAGTTCAAAGATAAATGGGTATTACTTACTCATCTCCGTAAAATGCTTGTAAAAATGCGGAATCGTTTCAATTCCTTTCAGGTAATTCCAGATTCCAAAATGCTCGTTAGGTGAGTGAATCGCATCGCTATCCAGACCAAATCCCATAAGGATAGACTTAGAATCCAGTTCTTTTTCAAATAAGGCAACTATAGGAATCGAGCCACCACTGCGCTGAGGAATAGGCGTCTTGCCAAAGGTATCCTCATAAGCGGCACTTGCTGCTTTATAGCCCAAGCTATCAATAGGTGTCACATAAGCTGTTCCTCCATGATGCGGTGTTACTTTCACTTTTACGCTTGCTGGAGCGATGCTTTCAAAGTGATTCTGAAACAACTCGGTGATTTCATGCCAGTTTTGGTCCGGTACCAGTCGCATGGATATTTTTGCATAAGCCTTACTCGCGATAACGGTTTTGGCACCTTCGCCGGTGTAGCCGCCCCAAATACCATTCACGTCTAAGGTAGGTCTAATGCTATTGCGTTCATTAGTGGTATACCCTTTCTCGCCGTCTTCTTCAGCGATGTCCAGCGCTTTGTTGTAGGCTTCTTGAGAGAATGGCGCTTTGGCCATTTCGGCACGTTCTTCTTTACTGAGTTCTTCTACTTTATCATAGAAGCCTGGAATAGTGATGTGATGGTTATCATCATGGAGTTGGGCGATCATATCGCACAATACATTGATCGGATTTGCTACCGCACCTCCATAAAGCCCGGAGTGCAAGTCGCGATTAGGACCGGTTACTTCAACTTCTACATAGCTCAAACCACGCAGTCCCGTGGTGACGCTAGGGACGTCTTTGGAGATCATGCCCGTATCAGAAATCAAGATCACGTCGTTAGCTAGTTTTTCTCTATTGCGTTCTAGAAACCATCCTAAGGATTCGCTTCCCACTTCTTCTTCTCCTTCAATCATGAACTTAACGTTACATGGCAGCTCGTTATTTGCTGTCATGTATTCCATAGCTTTTACGTGCATGTACATTTGTCCTTTGTCATCACAAGCACCACGGGCAAATATGGCTCCGTCTGGATGAAGGGCTGTTTTTTTAATCACTGGCTCAAAAGGTGGGCTGTCCCATAAATTTATAGGATCTGGTGGTTGTACATCGTAATGACCATAAACCAATACCGTAGGCAGTTTGGGATCGATCATTTTTTCTCCATAAACGATCGGAAAACCTGGCGTTTCACAAATTTCTACGTGGTCGCAGCCTGCTTTTTTTAGGGATTCTTTAATCACTTCACTGGCTCTAATCACATCGTTTTTATGGGTAGGATCTGCGCTTACAGATGGGATCTTAAGTAAGTCTATGAGTTCATTTATGAATCGATCTTTGTGCTGATCAACATAAGGTTTGGTATTCATGATAATTGTATTTGATGTAAAGATAAGAAACGAGTAATTTTTATTTGATAAAGAATTTGTAATATCTTAAAAGTATGTATATTTGCCGTCCCAATCAGGGATACCAGAATGCGGATGTGATGGAACTGGTAGACATGCTAGACTTAGGATCTAGTGCCGCAAGGTGTGCAGGTTCGATTCCTGTCATCCGCACTTATTCTTAAAAGCTCTTCAGAAATGAAGGGCTTTTTTTTAGTTCTCGCTTTCACGAAAGTCTAAAAAAACGAATCATAAGATATCTATATGTTTTATCTCTTGTTTACAAGGCTCGATTATAAAATTTATAATTCGAATGATCGTTTACTACAGCCATGTAATTTAAGGCCTTCAATTGTTTCAGAAAGTGAAAGCAAAACCATAATTTTGGATCATTAATAATGAAGTAGTAAGTTCATCTAATTTATGTTTCGAATGTTGAGTCAAACCGTTTTATGCTGTCTGACATGAAAAAAACAGAGTTGTTTAAATGTAAGTTTCATTATTTTATTAAAAGGCCCAAAACATGTCAGAAAAAAAAGTAACTATTTTAAGTGCCTTCAAAACCATTATTTGGCCCAGAAGAAAATTTGTTTTTATAGGATTATTTTTAATTGTAATAAGTAAAGCAGCTAGCTTTGTGGCACCCTTATCTCTTAAATATTTAATGGATGATATCATTCCTAATAAAAATGTGGAGTTTCTCAAAGGCTTAGTTGCAGTGGTAGCCTTAGCCATTTTAGTCCAAGCGATTACTTCCTTTCTTCTTACTAAAATATTAAGTGTACAAGCGCAGTATATGATTTCTGAACTGAGAGCGCAAGTTCAAAAAAAGGTACTGTCATTACCT
>NZ_JBLIGN010000123.1:0-5633 GCF_047636915.1 Nonlabens sp.
TTGCAACGGCTTTTACATCCTCAATATCTGGACTGTATTTCCCGTTAACGGCTGCGTGCGTTTTTGCGGCTAAAATCAAATTCTGCGATGCTCGAGGACCTGCGCCCCAATCTAAATAATCTTTTATAATCTGAGGAGCTGTATCGCCTTTAGGTCTTGTTTTACCTACTAGCGTTACGGCATATTCAATAACATTATCTGCTACAGGAATACGTCTTATCAATTGCTGAAAGTCAACAATTTCTTGTGCTGTAAATAAAGGGTTTACCACTGGTTTTTGATCTCCTGTAGTTGCTTTTACTACATCTACTTCTTCTTGATAGGACGGGTACTGTAGGAATATAGAAAACATAAATCTATCCAATTGCGCTTCTGGCAAAGGATAAGTTCCTTCTTGCTCAATCGGATTTTGTGTTGCTAGAACAAAATAAGGTGCGTCCAATTTATAATTGTGACCAGCCACTGTAACTGATTTTTCTTGCATCGCTTCAAGAAGAGCCGCTTGAGTTTTAGGTGGCGTGCGGTTGATCTCATCTGCAAGGACAATATTGGAGAACACTGGACCTTTCAAAAATTTGAAAGTTCTGTTCTCATCTAATATTTCACTTCCTAAAATATCACTAGGCATTAAATCTGGGGTAAATTGAATTCTTTTAAAATTCAATCCCAGTGCTTGGGATATGGTATTTACCATTAAAGTTTTGGCTAGTCCTGGAACACCTACAAGAAGCGCATGTCCTCCAGAAAAGACAGATATCAATATTTCATTAATAACTTTTTCTTGTCCTATTATTACTTTAGCAATTTCAGTTTTAAGTTCCTGGTGTTTTTTTACCAGATTATCTATCGCAGCTACATCTGACATGGTGGGATGGGTTTAAGAGAATTAATTCCAGGCATTGAGAATATCACAATCATTATATTCTGGCCCTATTTTGATGTACGTATCATCAATTTTTTCATTACGCCATTTATTGATTGCCTTTACTTGCTTATCCTTTAGGGCAAGGTCTTTAATTTTCAAATAATCATTTGAGTAGTTTGCTTTATGATCTGGAACTTTATCAATGACATAGACCATTTTAAAAGATGCTGCTCCAGTTCTACTTTTTTCTTCTATGATACCACTTATATCTCCTTTTTCAAGAAATTGTAAGGTAGATGCCATATCTGATTCCAACCTCGTGATCTCCATTCTTCCAGTACCTGTATTAGGATTGATGATCTTACCGCCATTTTGAGCTGTTCTTTCTTCATCACTTATTTCTCTAGCCGCATCACCAAAAGTAATTTCCTTCAATATGATGCGATCCCTCATCGCATCAAGTTCTGACTTTGCTTTTTGTATTTGCGCCACAGAAATATAAGGTGTTAAAAGAATGTGTCGCACCTGTCTAATTTGCCCTTTTACCTTCTCTACATAAAGAATATGCCAACCGAACATGGTTTCAAATGGCTCGCTAATCTCACCTTCTTGAATTGAGAAAGCTTGATCTTTAAATTCCTTCACAAATGGACTAGATCTCTGCAACTCTAAAATTCCACCTTGACGTTCTGTTCCTGAGTCATCAGAATATAAAGTAGCTTTTGCAGCAAAATCAGCACCGTTATCTATAACGTCTGCTTTATATTCTTTGAGCTTATTGATCACTAAATTAATTTCTTCTTGATTTGGCTTTGGATAGACCACTATTTGAGCCATTTCCACCTCTGTATTAAAAAGGGGTAAATCTTCTACTGGAATAGACTTAAAAAAATCACGTACTTCTTCAGGAGTAATTTCTACTTGCTCTGTAATGCGTTCTTGCATGCGTTGGGCAAGCAATCCATCGCGATTTACACGATTAAGGGCTTCTCTAACTTGTGTGATGTTATCTTTCTTGTAGAAATCGGCTATTTTTTGATCGTCATCCGTTTGAAGTGCATTTTTAAAGTACTGAATCTGCCCTTCGGTTCTCCCCTCTATCTCACGATCTCCTATGGTAATACTATCTTGAATAGCGTGGTGAGCGTACATCTTTTCAGACAGCAAGCTTTCCATTAATTCACAACTGGAGATATCTGAGATTCCAGCTTGTCTTTTTGCCTGTTCTTTGGCAGTTACAATATCAGACCCTAAGATGACATAGTCCCCTATTACTCCTGCAACTCCTTCGATAAGAAATCTCTTTTTACTACTAGGCTTCACGCTGTCCAATGCAGCGATTGTTTCCTGTAGATTTTTTTGATCTACAGCAACTAATTCTTGCATTCTAGTCGTTTGTGCTGTTACCGTTTTCGCCATAGCGAAAACTATAATAACACCTAGAACTTTAATTATTGATTTTAAGTTTATCACTGGTAATAGCGTCATTTAATAAATCTTTTTCTAATTTTTTAATATAAGCGAGTTTACTCTTATTAAGCAATACTTGCTTAATAGTAGGCCTGACATACGATAAAGGCGCGCGATCACCACGATTTAGAACCCTAGTAAAACGGATCAAATATACGCCAAGACTATCTTCTAGCTTCCACGTTTTATTTTCTTTTATATAGAACTTTTCATTTTCGGGGTTGATGATACTCATAGCATCAAAAAGATAGGTTTTTTTTACCCAAATACTATCATTCAAAAAATAGCTTTTATAGGATAGCTTTAAGCTGTCTATTTGTGCCAGCGAATTTACATCACCTTTATAAAACCACTTTGTTATTTTTTGCAAATCAGTGTTAAGTGGATCCAACTGAACGTATCTAAATTGAATTAAATCTTCATTCAACTTAAAATCCTCTTTACGCTCTAGATAATAGGATCGAATAGCCGCTTCTGGAATAAGGGTATCCATATTTTGTTTTGTTAATTCACCTAAATATTCTTGAGCATATAGGGCTACTTGATAGTTCGTTACTAATTTATTGAGTTCTTCTTGTCGCTCTTGTTGTATATTATTTATAGCGTTGTTCATTAACAAATGATCTGTGGCCCATTTGTTAATAAAGGCTTTTACGATACGAGTGCTATCTTGCACCGTATAGTTTTGAGGTAAAAGTCGCTCAATGTCATCTTTATCAAGATAATGCTCTCCCAATGTTACCCTTGCACTTGGAGCATTTTCATTTGTGAAATACTCACAAGAAACAAAAGAAATGAAAAATAATATGTAGACTGCTTTTTTAATCAAGTTGCTTTTTTATTTGAGTTTTCACTTTTTTCAATACCTTTTTATGAAGTTTTATTTTATGCCCTTCCCTCAAGTTATTGATCCAGTTTTTTTCTAGTTCCTGTTTATAATCGTTAATGACTCTTCCTCTAGCTTCTTCTAAAGTTTTGTTAGATGGCTCTAAAATACCTTTCACCTCTATCACTTTATAAAAACTATCACCTTGATCATGATAAACAGCTGAAACGCCTAATTTAACATCAAAGTCTTCTGGCAGTCTATTGTAAGTTTCTTCTACTGTGCCAGAAGAAATGATCACTTTTGTTTTGTTATCTAAATTAAGCCTGGCTTTTATAGTGTCAGTGGCTATACCTAGTTGAAGCATCGTTCTTACTTCATTTGCCGCATCTAAGGAGGTGCTTTGGGTCAACTCTATATCTAATCTACGCAACCACATATAGTCGCTTTTATGGTTGTTATAATAATTTTCTTGCCCTAAAGAATCATTATCTGCTTTATTCCATACTTGAGTTTCTATCAAGTCAAACACTAAGAAGCCTTCTTTAAATTCATTGTACAAGAATTTAAAATCCTCGTTATCACGTTCTAAATTTGAGTCGTAGTACTCCATAATTTTATCAGTAATGAAACTGTTGTAGAAAACATCTAACTTATCCAATTTTGTGCTGTACGAAGCAAAATCTTTTAATTGTTTTTTCTCTGTATACTGAAGAAAGTCTTTTGCAGTATAATCGGTTTCTTTGATCTTAAAAAGCTCCTTGCTATTTGTTTTTTGATTCTTATCAAAAACATAGGCATTTGCCATAATAAGGCTGTCATTAACTAAGGCATAAACTTCTTCAGAAAGTTGTAGTTTTTTTGAAACTCCATATTTTTCCTTAAGCCTATTAGTAAAAGACTCTGTGATTATTCTGGAGCGAGGTGATTTTTGAATTTTATTTTCCAGCTCTTCTTCTAAGGCTTCAAAATTTTTCAAAGGATGTTTTTCTATTAACTTAATAATATGCCATCCGTATTTTGTCTCTACGGGCTTGCTGTACGCTCCCCTATCTTTTAATTCAAAAGCTGCATTTGCAAATGTCTCGTCAATACCGCCGACACCAAATTTATTGAGTTCTCCACCGCGAGCTGCGCTGTTTGCATCATCAGAGAATTCTCTGGCCAGTTCTTCAAAGCTTTTTCCTTGATTCAGTTGTTCGTATATTTCTTGAATGCGAGTAGCGGCGTTATTCTTATCAGTTTCTTGTTTATCAAAAGTCATAATATGTGCCACGGTAAGCTCACCTGGATTGAACCTTTTATCATTCACATACACTATATGGTATCCAAAATCTGTTCTTACAGGTTTGGAAAAATCGTTCACAGCTGTTTCATAAGCCACAGTCTCAAATTCATAAGCCATAGTAAAAGGACCGAACCAGCCTATATTTCCTTCATCACCAGCACTAGGCCCTTCACTTTCTGTTCTTGCTAAAGACCCCAAACTAGCACCATCCTGTAATTTTTTATAAACATCTTGAATTCTGCTCCATGCCTGAAGAGTGTCTTTAGGGGAAGCACCACGACTTACCTTAATTAAAATATGACTCGCATTTATTTGTTGCTTACTGCGTTCATATCCTTCTCTAATCAAGCTTTCTGTAACCTTACTATCAGTAAGATAAGGTTGCGCCAGACTAGAACGGGTACTTTGAATATCCTTTATATGACCTTCTTTTTTATCAAGTCCTAATTCATAGGCCTGGTGAAGTTTTAAACGGTAATCGATGTAAAGATTTAAATAATTATCCAAATCTTTTTGTGCTTCATCTTGAACTATATCTATATTCTTTAAATAGAATTTCATAAATGTACCGGCATCATAATCGGCGCCGTCTATGTTAAGCAATGTTTTATGTTCTAGATCTTGTGCACTCATCCCAGTTGATATTGAGAACGCAATTATGCAAAAGAGACTTTTTATATACTTCATAATCTTCCTTTTCAAGAGTGCCAAAAATAGTTATTAAAGCTGGCCTCTCAAAACGCAGGAATGTTTCGATTATTTTAAAAGGTTGCTATAAGTTTTACTCTTTTTGAACGACCTCAAAAATATGATAAAAAGTGAACACACCATAGAAATTTTACTCTCCATTAATAAAGTAATGGAATTGTTTAAGAATCAAGATTATTTTAAACATTGGCAAAAAGGGCTTATCAGTACGCAAAATATTTCAGGAGTTCCTGGAGAACAAAATAGTATTAGAAAAATGAAAATAAGAGTGGCTGGAACTGCGATTACTATGAAGGAAGAAATCACAAGGGTGGATTTACCTCATGTATGGGAAGCCACTTATCGCACCAGTGGTGTTTTAAATAGGCAAAGCAACCGCTTTCGCGAAAGCGAGACTACGATCAATAACCAAGTAATAAAAACCACTTTATGGGATGCCAACAGCACCTTCAAGTTTACTGGGATGATGAGATTGA
>NZ_JBLIGN010000124.1:0-5631 GCF_047636915.1 Nonlabens sp.
CCTATAAGTT
Source organism: Nonlabens sp. (assembly GCF_047636915.1). Lineage (GTDB taxonomy): Bacteria > Bacteroidota > Bacteroidia > Flavobacteriales > Flavobacteriaceae > Nonlabens. The sequence continues at coordinate 11 of NZ_JBLIGN010000124.1, forward strand.
GATCCAGCTTGATGTCATTTAAATCGGTAATAGATGTGGTGTTGTGAATATCCTTTGAAGAAGCACCGGTAAAAAGGTTGATATTTTTCCTGTGGATATTATAAATACCCTTAAGGTCATAGCCCATTCCTATGGGGAAACTGAGCGGTGTAACTCGCAAGCCTAGCTTTTGTTCTATCTCATCCATTAGATCAAAGGCATCTTTACCTTCACGATCCATTTTATTGATAAATACGATGATAGGTATTTGGCGCATTCTGCACACTTTGACCAGTTTTTCAGTCTGTTCTTCTACACCTTTTGCAACATCTACTACAACAATAACACTATCTACAGCGGTAAGTGTTCTAAAAGTATCTTCGGCAAAATCTTTGTGTCCTGGCGTATCTAGAATATTGATTTTTGTACCGGAGTATTCAAAAGCAAGTACAGACGTTGCAACAGAGATACCTCGCTGGCGTTCTATTTCCATAAAGTCACTCGCTGCTCCTTTTTTAATCTTATTGCTTTTTACAGCACCAGCTTCTTGAATCGCTCCTCCATACAAGAGTAGCTTCTCTGTAAGTGTCGTTTTACCTGCATCTGGGTGGGATACAATACCGAATGTTCTTCTTCTTGCTATCTCTTCTGTAAACTTCATGTGTATAATTAATCAGGTTGCAAAAATAGGCAAATCAGCCATTTTATCAAGTCACTTCGTTAAAACAGCTTGCAAAATGATTGACTTTAAAATAAGCAAGTTTTATAAGTGTTTGAATGCGTCCTATTAATAATCCTTTCAGGTAAACTAGCTTAGTGCTATTTGTTAATATCTCGCTTTCGCGAAAGCGGAATTGAGATAAAAGGAAACTTTCAAACTCAAATTTAAAGATAGAAAAGGAAGCGAATACAGGTACATATGTAGGTTGCTAATATCGCATAGTGATGCTCGTCTTGTTAGGTGTGTTAAAAAATCATTAGTAATTACTATCTTTCCACCAATAGTAAGATTTGGAATTGTATGTTTGTTCATCAATTTTACTCGAACATTTGTAAACTCTCAAAATATGATAACCCTTAAAGATCTTGCCGCAACTCTGGGAGTCTCTGTATCTACCGTGTCTAAGGCATTAAAGGATAGTCCAGAAATAAGTAAGGATACTATTGCGCGCGTAAAAGTAATTGCAAAAGAACTTAATTACAGGCCTAATACACTTGCTTTGAGCTTAAAAAATCGACAGACCAAAACCATAGGAGTCATTATTCCAGATATATTAAATGTTTTTTTTGCCCGTATTCTTTATGGTATAGAACAGGAGTCTACCGCGTTGGGATATAACATCATTACTTGTCTATCAAATGAATCTTATGAAAAAGAAAATAACAGCCTCAATTTATTAGCCAACGGTAGTGTAGATGGATTTATCATGTCTATAGCTCAAGAAACTCAATCTAACGGTGAAGTAAAACACCTAAAAGACACGATCAATCAAGATGTGCCTATAGTTATGTTTGATCGCGTGGCAAATGATGTGGAGTGCGATAAGGTGATTATTGATGATTTTAACGCGGCTTTTAAAGGGACAGAAATACTTATTAAAGAAGGTCGTAAAAAAATTGTTTTAATCAATAGCTTAGGAGAATTAAGCGTGGGGAAACTTAGAGTTTTAGGGTATAAGAAAGCTTTGGAAAAGCACGATTCTTATAAAGGAGAGGCCCTAGTTATTGAAATAGACGATAATGAAGCTTTGTTAAACGATCAACTAGAAAGGGTGTTTACAGAACATACAGATATGGATGGATTGCTATGTATTGATAATGTATCTGGAATTATGTCGGTAAATATAGCACAACGTTTAGGAAGGAAAATTCCAGAAGATTTATCTGTTTTAGGTTTTTCTTCAGATGAGATTTCCCACCTTTCCTACCCACAACTTTCTACGGTTACTCAACATGCAGTGGAGATAGGACAGCAGTCTGTGCGCATGCTGGTAGATCGATTAAAAAACAAAACAAAAGGCCAAACGACCACCGCAACAATAGATTTTACTATAGAGTTAAGAGGTACTACCTTGTCCTTATAAGTTGGTCAACAATACTTCAATACTTGTTTGCCTATTAAATAGATGACTGGTTAGATCATTTTGTAATGAATAGGGTAATTTAACTACTACACCTAGGGCTACGGATCGAATTCATTTCCTTTTGTACTTTTACTAATTAAATGAATAAAAATTATCGAACAAGTTATCTTAGTAAACGAGAACGACGAGCAGGTCGGTATTATGGAAAAAATCGAAGCGCACGAAAAAGCTCTCCTGCATAGAGCATTCTCCGTTTTTGTTGTAAATGAACATGATGAAATTATGTTGCAGCAGCGCGCTTTAGGTAAATATCATTCCCCAGGTTTGTGGACCAACACTTGTTGCAGCCATCAAAGGGAAGGAGAAAGTAATATAGAAGCTGGTAAACGAAGGCTCATGGAGGAAATGGGTTTTGTAACAGAGCTAAAAGAACTTTTTCATTTTATTTATATAGCACCATTTGATAATGGACTGACAGAGCACGAGCTAGATCATGTAATGATAGGCAGCTATAACGATCTTCCCAATATCAACCCAGATGAAGTTGCCTCCTATAAATGGATGACAGCACAACATATCAAAGAAGATATGTTACAACAACCACAAATATATACAGAGTGGTTTAAAATTATTTTTGAAAAATATTATTCCCACATATCATGAGATTAACAGCATACCGCAAAGCACATTTTAATGCAGCACACCGTTTACACCGCAAAGACTGGAGTGATGAAAAAAACGAACAAATTTTCGGTTTGTGTAACAACAAATATTTCCATGGACATAATTATGATTTAGAAGTAGGAGTTACTGGTGAAGTTGATCCAGAAACCGGTTATTTAATAGATCTTAAAATTCTTAAAGATATTATTAAAGAGGAAGTAGAAAACTCCTTTGATCATAAGAATCTCAATGAGCAAGTTCCAGAATTTGCAAACCTTAATCCTACTGCAGAGAACATCGCTTTTGTTATTTACAATAAAGTAAAAGCAAAACTGGATCCTAAGTATGATTTAGAAATCAAACTTTTTGAGACAGTGCGTAATTTTGTGGTCTACAGAGGAGAGTAAGCTCGGCCAAACTTGGTCAGTTAATTATCCTATAAAAAGTAACAAGGATGCTATATACCTGGCCCTAGGAAAAGGCTAAAACTAGTTATAAAGTTATTTTAAACAGCATCACTATCTCTTAGAGGAATCTAAGTGAATTAGTAAGGCTTTTATTCACTATTTTTGCAGCAAATTATTTTATTATGGCAAGCATTAAAGATCTTAAACAAGACATCAATTACGTATTAGGAGATATCATCGAAGCGGCACTTATTTCTCAGGCAGCAAATCCTGAAAAAACAGCCGAGTCTGAAAAGATCGTAGACGATTCTATAGCAACTTTTGACGATTTGATCGCAAGAGTAAACGACAAAAAAGTAGACAGTCGTAAAGTACAACTAAAAGCAGTGAAAGCTGATTTAGAGACTAAAGGAAAAGGACTTATAGATAGAGTAAACGCTTTATAAGACAGTTTTATTTTTTTTAATTAATACAGACAGTTGTTTTCCATAAACAGTTGTCTGTATTTTTTTGGGCATTTTTTGAAAAACACCATCTAGTAAAATAGGGTTTGCATCACTAGCTTCACTAACTAATATATAAGGCGCTACTTCTTTATCCTTGTGCAGTTGGGCGTAGTTAATAGCATATAGCACTTTTTTCCTTAAGTATTTGTCATAAGCCGTATTTATAGAGTCGGTTACCAATGCTGTCCTAGTTGCGTCAGTTAGGGACATACTTCTTTTTACAATCTCGGTATAGACTTTATTTAATTTATCATTGTTTGATTTATAAATGCTGTATATATCTTGGTTTTTTGAGCCTGTGATTACAGCATCTGCTTCAAATTTATTCAAAGAGGAGTTGAATGTCATGGCGGTGTCCTCCGCAAAGAAAAGTAATCGGTCATTAAATTCAGCACCATCTTTTACGTCCAGATGCAAGTACATAATTTCTGTTTGATTTACATCTGCTGTTAAAGTATAGTCAGAATTACCATCAAATAAAGCTGAGTCTACATCTATTAAAACAGAATCTTGAAGACGTTTCAAAAATATTTTACCAGTTTTTATACCATCAATAGTTCCAGAGATTGAAAATTTGTTGGAATTAGTATGGTCACAAGAGGCCATGACGATAATAGCAAATAACAGAGAAAGCACTTTTTTCATGGTATAGTTTTTAAAGCTGCAAATATGCGTCATAACTTTTAAATAAGTGGTTATATCCTATTATGAAGTCGCTATCATTTGCATCAAAACGGTACAAGCTATCGCGCCTATTGTTCCTACTACATAACCAAAAACAGCAAGTAAAACTCCCACACTAGTTAATGATGGGTGAAATTCTGATGCTACTATAGGAGCACTAGCAGCTCCACCCACATTTGCTTGGGAACCCACAGCAAGGAAAAAGTAAGGTGATTTTGTTATTTTTGCGACTAGAATAAGCAATCCGGCATGTATAGACATCCATATAATCCCTACTAATATGAGGAGCGGATTTTCTACTACTTGTGTTAGGTCCATTTTCATTCCAATACTAGCTACAAGAATATAGATAAAGATACTGCCTAAGCGGCTGGCTCCGGTTCCTTCATAACCTTTTATAGGGGTATATGATAAAATGATACCTAGGAGTGTAGCGATAGAAATCATCCAGAAAAACTGACTGGTTAAAAAGCTTAAGTAAATATTTTTTGCAACTCCGTCTATCGTATTCATGACTTCAGATAGATAATTTGCTCCAAAATGAGCTACGGCTACCGCGCCAAAACCTATTCCCAGCATGACCATCATATCCGTAAAAGTAGCTTCACGTTTGACACTTTCTGTATAGTCAGAAACCCGTTTTTTCAAGTCTTCAATAGCCCGACTATCTGCCCCAAACCAGCGATCTATCTTCGCTGCTTTTCCTATTCCGAAGAGTAATATTCCCATCCATAAATTTGCTACTACAATATCGACTAGTACCATACCGCCGTATTTAGAAGGGTTAAATTTGTATACTTCTAACATAGCTGTTTGATTTGCGCCGCCGCCTATCCAGCTTCCCGCTAGTGTGGAAAGTCCACGCCATGCGGCATCAAATCCGTCCCCACCGACAGTTTCTGGAGAAAAAGAACCGACTATGAGAATGGCAATAGGACCTCCAATTACAATTCCTACGGTGCCTGTAAGGAACATAATTAAAGCTTTAGGACCTAGATTAAATACTGCTTTTAAGTCAATAGAAAGGGTCATGAGTACAAGTGCGGCGGGCAATAAATACCGCGATGCCATAAAGTATAAATTAGATTTTTCTTTAAGCACCTGACCGTCCTTCACGACATCCCAAGCTTCACCCGATATGATTCCAAAAGTACTCAAGATAGAAGGAAGCAAATAACACATCAATAAGGCTGGTACTACTTTGTAAAACTTAGACCAGAAACCTTGTTTTAAGGAAGAAGAATAAAAAACAAGCGCTAGACATATCAGTAACAAACCGAAGACTATGGTGTCATCGG
>NZ_JBLIGN010000125.1:0-5578 GCF_047636915.1 Nonlabens sp.
TATTCCACTCCATTTTGCTAATTCTCCCAGTTCCTTTCTTTTTATAAAAAAGCCAATGGCTAGAAAGAAATACATCAGTCCATAAAGAAATAAAGAAGAAAAACTAAGTACTAATCCTAGTCCTTCATATTCATTCATTATATCTGAATAGAGGAGATTCTGAAGTATGTAAAAGAATATTAAAAAAGTTATAGCCCCATAACTTGCATTTTTAATCATTGAATTCTCATTCGATTTTCCAAAATGAGCTATTGCAATTAGAAATAGGGTTGCTAGTATAAATTCTAATACGGTACTTACCATAAAAGCATCATTTGAAATGACATCTACATAAAAAGACTCCGTTAAACCAAAATAAACATTAAATGTCCCCAAAATTAAATAGAAAAGTCCTGCGATAATTCCCCAACCTAATAATGAAGTATTGTAGTTTACAGCTGGTGTTTCCGGTTGCTTTTTTACTTTTTGAAAAACCTCATCAATGGATTTACCTAAAGCCTCCAGGATATTTTTAACCGTATAACTTCTAGGAGTAACGTCTCCAGCTTCTATGCGCTGGATAGTTCTTACGTTAATATTGCATTTTTCTACAAGTTCTTCTTGAGTAAGTCCTTGTTCTTTTCTTAGATGGGCAATATAATGACCTAATTCTGGTTGGTTCATAATTGTTGTTTTAAAATGACAGCGCAATAGTACTTCTTCAGGTAGGTAGCTTCAAAATATTTGAAACTGATTTTGCCCGACACTTACACGGCAAAGGCTTGAAAAGCCTACAAAACTTAAAAAAAATGACTATTCCAATGGTTGTCGTGTAGAGTGCATTAATTCTAATTTCCATAAAGAATCTTTCTTTACAGCGATCACACTTTCTAACCAGCTGCGTTTAAAAATTACGGTATCTTGTGTAAAGGTTCCATAATTGTGATAGGCAATCCATAACTTATCACCGTTTCTTCTCGCTTCTATACGTTCAAAATTATTGATGCGCTGCACTTTTTGATCTCGCTTCTTAGCGTTTTTGCACCAGTTGGCAATAGTGTCGTTATTCCATATTTCACCATGTTCTAATAGTAAAAAATTTTCTGTTTGATATTTTTTGATTGCAGTGTCATCATAACCGGCCCATACTTCGTCAAATAAGTTTTGGACAACCTTTTCTACGTCTGCAACAGCTTGCTCGTCTGTTTGAATAGCTTCTTTTTTTTCCTCTTCACAGCAAGCGAAGAGGAAAGAGATAAATAAAAGCGGTAAAATGTATTTCATGATTTTTGAGTTGCTTTTGATTATCGATATTTTGGAAAAGTAAACTTACTACCTGAAAGCTTAGCACAAGTTAATGAAGAATAGACTTCTGATCTTGAAAAAAATCTGAAGTCTATTTTTTTAAGCTAAAAAACCTGTAATAACACTTTGAACTACTTCAGGAAGATGTCATATAGAGATATTACCCACTTGATCGGATTCTTTATGAGCAATTTCTCTTAGAATACGTCTCATGATTTTACCACCACGTGTTTTAGGAAGTCCATCGGTAAACTGTATAAGATCGTGCTTTGCAATATTGCCTATGCTAGAAATGATGAGGTCGTTGATTTCTTTTCAAAAGTTGTCTGGGTTTCTAGTAACGCCTGTTTCTTTTAATATGACCTAACCATACAGGGCTTTCCTTTTACATCATGAGGAAAACCTACCATGGCACTTCCGGCAGCTGTTAGATGCTCGTTGATGGCGTCTTTTATAGGTGCCGTTCTTAGATGGTGACCACTTGCGATAATTATATGGTCCACACGACAGTAATCCTGTAATAATTTACCGCCTCACGCAATGGGTCCTTGCCAGTAAGGTATACGCGGTCATAAGCACTGGAATAAGTCTCGCGACAACGGTTGTGATCGTCATAAATAGTGATTGCCATGGAAGGCCATGGAAATTTGATGCATCATTTTCTCTCTATCTAATTGCCCAGAATCTCTTTGCGATTGTCATCCATGAGCGCTAGCTGTATACCAGACCGTGGTAATGTAACAAAAGTAGAAATAGTAGGTGTAGAGTAGGGAATAGGAATGATCATAATACCACCAGTTTCTGTTTGGAACCAGTTGTCTACAATAGGGCTCTTTTTCTTTCCTACATTTTCATTATACCAATGCCAGACTTCTTCTTTAATAGGTTCTCCTGCAGTTCCTAATACTTAGAGCGAACTCAAATCACGAGTATTAACGGGAGTTTTTTTTGCTAGTGCTCTTATGGTAGTTGATGCGGTGTAAAACGGTGTTATTTTATGTTTCTCTACGATATCCCAAAACCTACCATAGTCGGTATAAGAGGGCATTCCTTCAAATATTACTGAAGTAGCTCGATTACAAAGAGGTGCATATACAATATAACGGTAACCGGTAATCCAGCCAACGTCTACCGTGCACCAATAGACGTCACTCTCTCTATATTAAAATACGTTTTAAAAGTATAAGCGGTATCAACCCTGCAGCCAGCAGTGGTATGAAGCATTCCTTTAGGCTTACCTATAGATCCAGACGTATAAAGGATAAATAGTGTGTCTTCTGTTTCCATAATTTCTATAGGACAGTCTTTGCTTGCATTTTCTAATACTGCTGCAACCCAAAAATTGCGTCTTTTTTTCATAGGCACTTTAATTTCAGTTCTTTTGACCACAAGAACCGTTTTTATGTCACATTGTTCCAGCGCTTCATCTACCATAGATTTAAGATCTAATATTTTTGCACCTCGATAACTTCCATAGCTGCATATCACCATTTTGCAATTACAATCGTTGATACGATTAGAAAGTACCGCAGCACTAAAACCTGCAAAAGCCATTGAATGAATAGTTTCTATTCTTGCGCAAGCCAGCACGGAGAGCCCAAGTTCTGGAATCATAGTTAAATAAAGACCAACACGATCTCCTTTTTTGATCCCCTGAGATTTTAGGATATCAGCAAATTTGCATACACGTACGTGCCACTTATTATAAGTGATGTGTTGAGTAGTCTCTTTAGGCCCATTTGGTTCAAAAAGCGATGCAGTTTTCTCGCCGCGAGTAATCAAATGTATGTCCAGACAGTTTCCAGTAACGTTGAGCGGTTCACCTTCCAGCCATTTTACTGTTGGTGTATTAGAATCCCATTCTAATACTTTTTCCATCCCTTGCGCCATAGAAAGTGTTTTTCAATGTCTCTTCCCAAAAATTTTCGGGATGATGAACTGATTTTCTGTAAACCTTTCAGTATTCTCCGAGATGCTTATTGTGGTTGTTACTAATGACCTTTTATTGAATAGTATAGCAACAGATGTGGATCGAGATTAACCATATATTTTAAGGTTTTTTTTATTATCTTTTAAATTAGCTTAAGCCAAGTATTAAGAATTACTTTTGCACTTTGAAAAAAATGAATTATATCACACGCTTATTTTGTTTATTTTTTGTGGTCTTTACTATAGATGCGCAGGATTCTCTAAAGGTAAATACCTCTCGGGTTAAGCAAGGTGATTTTTATGTGTACTGGGGCTGGAACCTCTCCGGTTATGGTAAAAGTGATATTTCTTTTAAAGGAGAAAATTACGATTTCACATTGGATAATGTTACTGCTTATGATAGGCAAAGTGATTTTGAACCTGGAAAATATTTAAATCCTACCTCGATCACCATACCCCAATACAATTTTAGGTTAGGTTACTTTATAAAGGAAAATTACAGCATATCAATAGGAGTAGACCACATGAAATATGTAGTGGCAGAAAATCAAACGGTAACTATAAATGGAGAGATTAACGATACAAACTCTTTATATAACGGAGTTTATAATAATGATTCTATAGTTTTAGACCCTAGTTTTCTAACTTTTGAGCATACAGACGGACTTAACTATATCAACGTAGGTTTTAGGCGACATGACAATTTGTTCCATTACAAAAGCTTTGAGTTAAACACAGTATTCGGTTTAGAAACAGGAATTCTATTCCCTAAAACGAATGCGCGGCTTCTGGATCAAAAGCGTTACGATGATTTTCATATTTCTGGTTATGGGGTTAATGCCGTAGGCGGAATTCAATTGACTTTTTTCAAGTATTTCTTTGTGCAGAGTGAGTTAAAAGGTGGCTATATCAATATGCCCGACATTAGAACCACGATGAATGAAGTAGACTCTGCCAGTCAGAGTTTTTGGTTCTATCAAGTAAATATGGTGTTTGGAGCTCGTTTTAAGATCTTTTAGATGAGTGTTCCGCTTTTGCGAAAGCGTACTATGTATAAAAATGTTTATAAAATTAATAATCCATGTACCTATTCCTATCCTAGAGAAGAAAAGCTACAGGATTAGCAACACTGGTAAAAACGAAATTAGCCAGGGGATATATAAAATGTAACTCTTTCTTTATCTGACTTGTTTGGTGTTTTTAATGAAGCCAAAACCAGTAATAATCTGAATTTTAAAAGACGTCTCCTTATAAGTATTGTAGGCCTAAATTTGCTGATTTTATAGCTTGTTATCCTTAAAATATCAGTTGGCGGCTACTATTTTGAACACCTAATATATGGTTATCTCTTACGACCACCCCACAATTCAACATTCCTTTACATCAGGTAACACCTCCCAAGCGGCAGATAAGAATTGGTTAGTAAAGTGCTCATAGCTGGGAAATAACGAATGGAACTGTTCGATGGTAAAAAAGTTCTAAAACTAGGTTTATCAGTTGAAGTTGATTGTGGCGGCATTGTAGCTGCATCATTATCAAGGTGTTCCCAGCTACCAGATATAGGTCAACCCATCGCTATTAGCTTCTTTAGCAGCTGCTTGCAGCAAAAACGGCGTGTTTTTAAGAATTATATAATTAGGTATTGATTGCACTACAGGCTCAGCATTTGCAATAGTAACTTCTTGAGAACAGCTATTGGTATTATTGTTTGTACTGACAAATCTATTGCTGCTCTCAGAAATGCGGGTGTAATGCAACACAGCATCATTTTTGCTAAACACTTTACATGTATTGGTATTTTTAGCAAAAGGATTGATAAATATTTGCCCGTTTCTTGTTCCTGTCGTCATCCCAAAAATCCTTAAGGGGTTATAGTGATTCTTAATGCGGGTGATTTATTTATACCTATATAACTTTTTACGTTTGGTAGACTTTCGGTTAGTTCGTTTGTGTAGAGAAGATTTCAAAAGTGTCTATTTTATCTTTTGGGTTAGGTATCGCTACTAGTCAATTAAGTAGAATTGAAGAATGCCATAAATAACAGGTAGGATAGCCCTACCCTTTTGAATATTGATTAGAATAAAAGTTACTTTTATTAAGAGATTAAATTACCTATCCCTAGGTGAGAAACATTGGTGTAAAAAAATTGAGCAGGAAGAGATCATTAAATGCATAAAAACAAAAGGCTTTTGTTTCTATCGTAATGAGACTCTGTAGTATGTTTTTTTGTTTTCATTATAAGGACTAAAAAGAGGCTAGAACTAAAATGATCCTTATGCCGGCTCTAGATAAGGTAGGGAACGTAAAAGACAAGAAAACAACCTTTTGAAGTTGTGATAAAGTGCAGTAAAGTCTTTATTTTTTC
>NZ_JBLIGN010000126.1:0-5561 GCF_047636915.1 Nonlabens sp.
ATTATTATTTCCACAAAATCGGATTCTATTTTTGGACAGTTATTGGTTGTAGGTGTAGGCTTCCCTATAGTTTTTCAAGCGCTGACTAATATGGCAGTTGCGGTAAATCTAATTCCTGTCACGGGACAGACGTTGCCTTTAATAAGTAGTGGTGGTACTTCTATCTTAATGACCTGTATGGCAGTTGGAATTGTGTTGAGTGTTAGTGCAAAACGTGAAGAGACCAAGGCTCAAGAAAAAATGAACGAAGATGAACAGAACCCTTTAGATGTACTTAGTGAAGCCCTATAAAATAATCATATCAGGTGGAGGAACAGGTGGGCACATTTTCCCAGCGATTTCTATTGCAAATGAATGCAGGAAAAGATGGGCAAACTGTGAGGTTTTATTTGTGGGTGCAAGCGATCGCATGGAAATGGAAAAAGTACCTGCCGCTGGTTATGAAATCAAGGGATTGTGGATCAGTGGAATTCAACGAAGTTTATCTCTAAAGAATCTGATGTTTCCGTTCAAAGTGATAAAAAGTTTACATGATGCTCACAAGATCATTAAAGACTTCCAGCCAGATATCGCTATAGGGACAGGTGGTTTTGCCAGTGGGCCATTGCTTTTTATGGCTAGTAAGAAGGGAATTCCTACCTTAATACAAGAGCAAAATTCCTTTCCAGGAATCACTAATAAGTTATTGAGTAAAAAAGTAAATAAAATTTGTGTCGCAAGTTCTGGTCTCGAGCGGTTTTTCCCCAAGGAGAACATTGTTTTAACGGGCAATCCAGTACGTCAGGATTTACTGAATGTTTCTGATTTGAAAGAAGAAGCAGGAACGTATTTTAAATTAAATAGGAATAAAAAAACCTTGCTTGTATTGGGCGGTTCTCTTGGTGCTAGAAGTATCAATCAATTGGTAGAAAGCCAATTAATGGCACTAAAAGAAGAGGTGCAAATTATCTGGCAATGCGGTAAGTTTTATTATGAAGAATATAAAAATAAGTCTGATGATACCGTGCAGGTTTATTCCTTTTTAAATAGAATGGATCTGGCTTACGCAGCAGCAGATTTTGTTATTTCCCGTGCTGGTGCTGGATCTATCTCTGAGCTTTGCATCGTTGGTAAGCCTGTGATATTTATTCCATCACCGAATGTAGCCGAAGATCACCAAACTAAAAATGCGCAAGCAATAACTGAAAAAGATGCTGCGTTGATGATTAGAGAATCAGATTTGGATCAAAATTTTACAACACTTTGGAACGGTCTGTATTCCAATGAAGAGTTACAGAAAAAGCTCTCAAAAAACATCAAAAAAGAGGCGTTTCCAGACGCAACGCAACATATAGTAAACGAAATAGAGCAATTAATTAAATGAAAGAGCTAGAACACATATCACATTTTTATTTCATCGGTATCGGTGGGATAGGGATGAGTGCGCTGGCTCGCTATCTGCATGAGCAGGGAAAACAGGTGGCTGGATACGACCGTATAGTGACGTCATTATCTGTAAAGTTGGAGGAAGAAGGCATTGATATTCATTACACTGATAATTTCGATAAAATTCCAGAGGCTTTTAAAATGAAGGCCACGGCACAAGTAATTTACACACCTGCAGTACCTATAGATTTTGGAGAACTTGTACGCTTTCGCGAAAGCGGTATGACTACCATGAAACGGGCGCAACTTCTAGGTCAGATTTCTAAAACCATGACTTGTCTAGCTATTGCTGGAACGCATGGAAAAACAACAACGACTGCTATTTTAGCCCATTTGCTTTATAAAAGTGATGTAAAGGTAACCGCATTTTTAGGTGGGATTCTTGAAGGATACCATACTAATTATCTGTCTTCTGGAACTGACGTTATGGTGGTAGAAGCAGACGAATTTGACCGATCATTCCTGCAACTCGATCCAGATATTGCTGGAATCACTTCCATGGATGCAGATCATCTAGATATTTATGGAGATGCAGCGACCTTCGAAAAGACCTTTCATGATTTTGCTGGATTACTTGATGTCAATACGCTGCTAATTAATGAACAGCTGGATTTAAAAGGTTTAAAAGTAGGACTGCATTCTGGGGATTATCAAGCGATAAATTTAACCATCGTGGATGGAGTTTATCATTTTGATTTAAAAACGCCACAAAGAATTATAGAAAAATGTGTCTTAAGATTACCTGGTCGGCACAACTTAAGTAATGCGATCCTCGCCATGGCGGTAGCTATAGAATATGGCGTAAATGCTGATAAATTGAAGTTGGCTTTAGGATCCTTTCCAGGGGTAGAACGCAGGTTTACCTATAGGATAAATACGGCAAAAAGGGTTTTAATAGATGATTACGCACATCATCCTACAGAAATCAATGCTGTTTTTCAGGCAGTTTCAGAAATGTATCCAGGGGAAGAGAAATTGGTAGTGTTTCAACCTCATTTATTCTCTAGGACGCGGGATTTTATGGAGGAGTTTGCGCAAGCCTTAAGTCAGTTTGACAAAGTGGCCTTGTTAGATATTTATCCAGCTAGAGAACTCCCTATGGAGGGAATTACTTCCAAACTGTTGTGTCAGAAAATAAATCTATTAGAAAAGGCACCTCAGATAGTGGTTACAGTCGAGAAAGAGGATATTAAAGAGTTTATCGATGAAATGGGAACAAGAATAGTACTCCTTTTAGGCGCGGGAGATATAGGAGTTGAGAGCCTTAAGTTAATTCAAAAATGGGCTGATGCATAAGTTGATAAACATCATAAAGTTGGTATTGGTTACCTTATTGGTAATCAGTCTTTATGGCTTTGCGTCAAATCGTTACAAGGCCAGAAAGCTAAACGCGATAAGCATAACGTTCACGGATTATAGTGATCCCTTTATTTCAGAAAAGAACGTTAATAAATTGTTGATACAAAATAACGATACGGTTAAGAACCTGTTCATAGAAAATTTAGATTTGAATAGGTGCGAGAGGCGACTCCTAGAAAATGCAATGATAAGAAATGCAGAGGTTTCTGTTTCTCTTGACGGATTGCTCAAAGTTGTTGTGCAGCCTAGAAAGCCTATTGCAAGGATTATGGGGAATACAAATGCTTATTTAGATCAGGATAATTTAATCATGCCCTTATCTAAGGAACATACGGTAAACGTGCCGCTGATTTACGGATACCATAAGAAAGTGCAGGATAAAACTTTTGAATTGATAAATTTTATTAAAAGTGATGAGTTGTTAAAAGCATCATTTACTCAAGTAGAATTTGATAGAAGAGATGAGGTAACCTTATTGGTAAGAGCTTTCAATTTTAAAGTTAAATTAGGAAAAGTCGAGAGAATAGAACATAAAATGATCAATTACAAAGCATTTATCTCAAAGATGCAAAAGGACAAAAGTCTGGGAGCGATAAAGACAATAGACTTGCGATTTGACAATCAAGTAGTAGTAACAAAAAAGTAGGAAAATGGAAAAACAAGAATATGCAGTAGGGCTGGATATAGGTACAACAAAGATTGTAGCTATGATCGGTCGTAAGAATGAATACGGCAAACTTGAGATTCTAGGTGTAGGGAGATCAAAAAGTTTAGGAGTACATCGAGGCGTGGTAAATAATATTACACAAACGATCACCTCTATTCAACAAGCCGTAAGTCAGGCAGAAACGGTAAGCGGTATAAAAATAAAGGATGTAACAGTTGGTATTGCTGGACAGCACATACGCAGTCTGCAACACAGCGATTACATTACTCGTGGAGATAGTGATGTAGTCATCGATCAAGATGATATAGCAAAGCTTTGCAATCAAGTTTTTAAGCTAGTCATGCTACCTGGAGAAGAAATTATACATGTATTGCCACAAGAATATAAAATTGATGGACAGTCTGATGTGAAGGAACCCGTAGGAATGTATGGCGGTAGACTGGAAGCAAATTTTCATGTAGTGGTAGGTCAGGTAGCTTCTATACGTAACATCTATAGATGTGTGAAAAGTGCCGATCTCGAATTGAAAAATATCACGCTAGAACCACTTGCCAGTGCAGATGCTGTACTAAGTCAAGAAGAAAAGGAGGCTGGTGTTGCGTTAATTGATATAGGTGGAGGAACTACAGATCTTGCCATTTTTAAAGATGGAATCATACGCCATACGGCGGTAATTCCTCAAGGAGGTAATATCATTACACAAGACATCAAAGAAGGTTGTTCGATTATAGAAAAACAAGCCGAACTTCTCAAAACAAAATTTGGTAGTGCTTGGCCAGGAGAAAATAAAGAAAATGAAATTGTTTCTATCCCTGGATTAAGAGGTCGCGAGCCTAAAGAGATTACGCTTAAAAACTTAAGTAAGATTATTCACGCTCGCGTTATTGAGATCTTAGAAACGGTTTTTGTAGAGATTAAAAACTACGGTCATGACGAGCCTAAAAAGCAATTAATCGCAGGAGTGGTTTTAACTGGCGGTGGAGCCCAATTAAAACACATCAAGCAACTAGCAGAGTATGTAACAGGCATGCCTAGCAGGATAGGATATCCTAACGAGCATCTCGCCGGTGATAGCGATACAGAAAGTACAAGTCCCCTATTTGCAACCGCAGTAGGACTGGTATTGAAAGGTCTGGAAGAGCATTATAAAGAAGAGGTAGAAGAAGTTCCAGTAATTGTTGCTGAAGCAACCGCAATGGATACAGCAGATACCATGAGGGAAGAAGCTCCAACCATTTCTGATGAAGTTAAAAAGCCAGGAATATTTGATTCTTGGGCAACTAAGTTCAAAGAATTCCTAGACAAAGCAGAGTGATCTTTTGTTGAAGAAAACTAATTTAGAATATAATAATAAAAATACCGTGGTGTAAAAACCATAAGATTAAACCATAAAGTAGCCGCATTATGAGTGAAGAATTTAACAGCATAGCCTTCGATTTGCCTAAGAACAAATCAAACGTAATCAAAGTTATCGGTGTAGGTGGTGGTGGTAGCAATGCTATCAAGCACATGTACCAGCAGGGAATTAAAGGAGTAGATTTTGTCATTTGTAACACAGATGCACAAGCGCTTGATAATAGTCCTGTGCCCAATAAAATCCAGTTAGGAGTTACTTTAACCGAAGGTTTAGGAGCAGGAGCAAATCCTGAAGTAGGAGAACGCGCAGCACAGGAAAGTATAGAAGATGTCAAATCATTATTGGACTCTAATACTAAAATGGTATTCATCACTGCAGGAATGGGTGGTGGAACGGGAACTGGTGCCGCCCCGGTAATTGCTAAGATTGCTCGAGATATGGATATCCTTACGGTAGGTATTGTAACCACTCCTTTCCAGTTTGAAGGAAAAGTACGTAATGAACAAGCGCAAAAGGGAATAGAAAAATTTCGCAAGAGTGTGGATTCCTTGATTATTATCAATAACAATAAACTGAGAGATGTTTATGGGAACCTAGGTTTCAAAGCAGGATTTTCAAAAGCTGACGAAGTACTTGCTACTGCCTCTCGAGGTATTGCTGAAGTAATAACCAACCATTACACTCAAAACATTGACCTACATGACGCGAGAACAGTACTTGCTAATAGCGGTACCGCTATTATGGGAAGTGCTC
>NZ_JBLIGN010000127.1:0-5525 GCF_047636915.1 Nonlabens sp.
TTGAAGTGACGGATAAGGGATTCAAACTCTTGGAACGCGCTCCAGGAGTTAGTGTAGAAGAAATTCAAAAGGCTACAGAAGGAACCTTGATTGTTGCTGGTGATATTCCTGAGATGAGTATTTAAAACCGACAACTGATTTTTGACGTTTGATTTCATCTAAAGTATAAAATTTTTGGTGATGAATCGGCTAAGTATTTGTTTTAGCGTGTCAGGTCACTTTCTTAAATTATAATCTTGTTCTTTATGTTGAGATCGAGAACAAATTTAAACCTTACCAACATTAATTATGGCAGATCCACTTTGAAAAGCGGTTCGCTTTTTCAAAGTGAAGACAGCCTAGTAAAGAGCATAGCTAGCGAGCAAAAAGGTTTTACAGTTGAAAGCGCGACAGACTCTTTTGAGTCTATAATCGTTCAGATAGTAGAACGGATTCCAGATAAATCTGGAATTAACTTTCCATTCTATTTATAATCCTATCCAGTTAAATTTTCTGGAAGGACAATGAGAAAATAACAAAGTCGGTATTTTCTGACGCTTTAGGATCAAGAAAATATTTCAATGTTTAAGTTATGATGGAAGCATACCTCAATTCAGTGCCAAGAGGTTGGTACTCATCTAAAAACACGAGACGCGGTGACCGAAGGCAATTATCAGATTAAACCTCGTCAAAGTTAATCACCACTTTAGCACTTGTCGCATAGGCTTGACACGCTAGAGAAAGTCCGCTGGCTACTTCTTTGTCGGTAAGGATGGCGTTTTTTGCCATTTGTGCGGTTCCTTCTTCTATCTGGCAAATGCAGGAGCTACAAATACCACCTTGACAACTGTAGGGCGCATCAATCTCGTTTTTAATCATCACTTCCAGTAAATTATCGCTGCGTTTTACGGTAAGTGTGTGTGTTTCGTCATCGAGAATCACGACTAATTCGGTCAAGTGACTGTCTTCCGTTATTTCAATCTCATTTTCTTTGGTAGAAAAAAGCTCAAATTTGATATTTTCTTGGGCAAGCACTTCCTTTTCTATTAGATTTTCTGTTGCCATGGCAATCATTTCTTCAGGTCCACATAAGTAGGCTTTTGAGAAAACGAGATCACCAACAACTTGTTTCAAGAAAAAGTTGAGGTTAGATTTACTCACACGACCGAATAATGCTTCATCACGTTCCTCACGAGAGAAACAATATTTAAGGAAGAAACGGTCCCCATACTGATCTTTTAAGTCGTTGAATGGCTCGTAATAAATGGTTTGCGCTACCGATTGGTTTCCATAAATCAGAGCTATTTTACTATCTGGTTCTTGTGTAAGAACATCGTTTATGATGGCGGTAATAGGCGTAATACCGCTACCAGCAGCAATCATTAGATAGTTTTGAGCAGTACCACTTGCTTTATGCACAAAAAGACCCTCTGGAGCAGCTACTTCTAATAAGTCGCCTGCGCGCAAAGTCATCGCATAGTTAGAAAAAACACCTTTTTCTACAGCTTTAATGACTACTTTTAGATGCTTTTCGTGCGGTGCGCTCGAAAGTGAATAAGCACGACGCACTTCTTTTCCCTCTATGATTGCTTGTAGGGTTAAGTACTGGCCAGCGGCAGGTGTAAAGTCTTCTTTTAGGTTTTGAGGAATTTCAAAAAGTATTTCTACCGCTTTAGAAGTAACTTTAGTAACTTGTTTTATACTAAGATGATGAAAGATCATGTTCAATTTTTAAAGCTGCAAAAATAGTAAAGGAATATCAAGCTGTAACGTTTTTATAATTTTTGTAACTAATAATTTAAATCACACCACTAATGATCAAACAATTTATCCATCTAGAATGGAAAAGCTTCGTCAGAAGCGCTGCATTCAAACAGAATCTTGCTATAAAAATATTAATAGGTTTCTTTGCTTTTTTATTTATAGTGGAATTTGCAGTTTTTGGAGGTGCTAGTTATTTCATTATAGAAGATGCTATTGAAAAAGGAACTATTATGGCGTCTGATCCTTTTGAATTAATAAATAGATTCTTGATTTATTGGTTTGCTGTAGAAATAGGGTACCGATACATGTTACAAAAAATGCCTGTGGCAAACATCAAGCCTTTGTTGTATTTGCCTTTTAAGAAAGGGAAAATAGTCAACTATGCTTTGGGTAAAACAGTTTTTTCCTTTTTCAATTTCTTACCAGCATTTTTCTTTATTCCGTTTAGTGTGGTCTTAATAGTTCAAGATTACAGTATTTCTGGGGTCATAAGCTGGCACCTTGCTATGTTGTTCATTACTCTAGCGATTAATTTTCTAAATGTATTTATGAATAATATGGATAAAGTATTTTATCCTGTTATTGCGTTAATTGCAGGTTTAGGCTTGTCACAGTATTACGGCGTTTTTGATATTACCCTATATACAGGTCCTGTGTTTATGTTTTTTTATAAAAATGTAGGAACATTTATAGCACCGCTATTTGTATTGACATGCACCGCCTATTATGCCTACCATTATTTTATAAAACAGCTTTATCTGGATGAAGGATTAAAAGCAATTTCAAAAGAAGCCACCACAGAGGATTTAAGTTTCCTAGACCGATTTGGTAAATTGTCTACCTATTTAAAGAATGATATTAAGTTGATCAAGCGTAATAAACGAGCAAAAATGACCTTTTTTATGGGGTTCTTTTTTGTGCTGTACGGTTTGTTTTTTATGAACGATTTGTACTCCAGTTGGAACGGTATCAAAGTTTTTGCAGGTCTATTTTGTACAGGTGGATTCTTATTCAGTTTTGGAGGACTTGTGCCGAGTTGGGACAGTAGTTACTACAAATTAATGATGTCGCAAAACATACCTTACCGCGAGTTTCTATTGAGTAAATGGTGGCTTATGGTGGCGGCTACTGCGGCAAGCACAGTGTTATGTACTTTTTACTTGTATTTCGGACTCGATTGGTGGTTAGGAATGCTAGCTGGTGCCTTTTATAATATTGGTTTTAACAGCTCCGTAGTTTTATGGGGTGGTGCTTTTGTAAAAACACCTATTGATTTAATGACGACTAAAAAGGCTTTTGGTGATTCCAAAGCTTTTAATGCAAAAACACTATTGTTGCTCCTTCCTAAACTGGTTTTACCAGTAGTTATTTATTATGCATTTGCACTTACAATTAATGAAAGTGCTGGATACTTTGCTATTGCAGCAACAGGAGTTTTAGGATTACTTTTCAGGAACAAAATTTTTGACATTATCGAGGATATTTATAAGAATGAGAAGTACGATACCATAGCCGCTTATTCTGAGAAAAATTAAGAGTAGATCAGATTTATTTTTATTTCGCTAGCCTTTATATCGATATGATTGGTATCCTAAAGCGAGACAAACAAAAACACTAAGAATACAACTATTATGATTTCAATAAACAACTTATCAAAACAGTACAACGGAATTAAAGTTTTGGATATAGAACATCTCGAAATTCAAAAGGGACAGGCCATAGGTCTGGTAGGAAATAATGGAGCCGGAAAAACCACCCTTTTTTCTCTTTTATTAGATCTGATAGAGCCGTCTAGTGGTCACATCATTTCAAACGATGTAAGAATAGACCAAAGCGAAGACTGGAAACCTTTTACCAGTGCTTTTATAGACGAAAGCTTTTTAATAGGGTACCTCACACCAGAAGAATATTTTTATTTTATCGGGGAATTAAGAGGACAGAATAAGGGAGATATTGATGCTCTTATCGCGAGTTATAGTGATTTTTTCAATGGTGAAGCTGTTGGACAGAAAAAGTACTTGCGAGACCTCTCTAAAGGAAATCAGAAGAAAGTAGGGATTATCGCTGCTTTAATAGGTAATCCACGAGTAGTGATCCTAGATGAGCCCTTTGCAAACTTGGATCCATCTACTCAAATCAGACTTAAGAAAATCATCAAAGAACTCGCAAAAGATCCTGAAGTGACTGTTTTAGTTTCTAGTCACGACTTAATTCACGTGACTGAGGTGGCACAAAGAGTGGTGCTTTTAGAAAAAGGCAAAGTGGTAAAAGATATTGAGAAGAGTAGTGCTACTTTTAAGGAATTAGAAGATTACTTTATAGGTATCTCTGAGAGTCACGCGCCTGTTGCTTTAAAAGAAGAAGCCTAATGCATCCTAGATTTAAAATGTTAGGTATTCATGTGATTATTTTTTTAGGAGCTTTCTTAATAGCAAAGTACATCATCATGCAGTTTGTTAAAGATCCCACTTTCTGGACGACCATTATACCCATAGCATTTGCTTGGTTGATTGCTCCCAGACCACATGCGGTACAAGTGCAGTCTGGCAAGGAATACGGTTTAAAGTCCATTTTCAGTAAGAAGGTATTTAAGATGTAACAGAAGTATACTTTTGAGATTGCTCCAAATTAAAAAATCGTTCTGTTCTATGAAGTAAAAAAACAAAAAGTATTGATGCTGTGGAGCTGCTATATAGTGATGGTTCTTTAGTGTTTTTCTTTTTCATGTTAAAATTTTCAGCCGTAGCTATTGCCATGACTGAAAATTTTGCCTTTGTTAAGAATAAAATAAATTTCAATAAATTCTAGAAAAGCTACATCCATTGAGTATACTTACCTTTATAAAAATTAATGGCTATGAGTCCTAAAATCAAAGTATTTCTTATTTACGGAGTTTGTTTTACCATTTTATTCTTAGTTTCAAGGTTCTTTGTTACGCAATTTGTAGAACAAGGGTTTTTGTCGACGTTTATTCCTTTGGGAATAGCAATGGTTGTTGCCCCTAAACCTCATATTGAAGAAACGGAACAAGGTAGAGAATACGGTTTAAAATCCATATTTTTAAAAAAACCTTTTAAGTTGTAGGTTCCTGTTATACAACTTAGAGGACTTGAAATAACCGCGTTAAAAGAGTAGAGTAATCATGTGTCCTTTTTATTAAAAAATCGCTGTTCCGTGTTGTTTGATTCCTATTCGTAATTAAAAACCACTATTTCACTATCCAGCGACCTTGACACTTGATTTCCTTTTCAATCTCTTTTAAAGCATTTTTCTTCTCTTTATTTGTATCATAAATTTTTCAGGTGTCTAGTACTCTTTTAAAACTAGTGTAGACTATAGGATAAAATTTAATAGAGTTAAAAAAAGCATCTGTATTTTGTTCCTCTTTGCCAGTTTACCCCTGATAAATAGGAGTTTCCATCTTTTATTATAGACTTTAATGGCAACGTAGTTTTTGTGACGCTATCCATAATTGCGGTAGCACGATAGCCGTAATAAGGCATTTTTTCTAGGGCACCATTTTCTTTTTACCAGGTAAATGTGCGGCGCCTACTCCGGCAAAAAGCCTTTGTGTTTTCATCACAGAATCCATCACAACGACCATGGTTTCATTGCTGTCCTACAGCATATTTTTTCTGAAGTACTCCGTTTGAACAGCTTTCCCAATGGAATCTAGTAAGGAAATATTTCGATTTCTGTATACATTTTTTCGAATGGTGTAGCGATTTTCTATTTCAAGACGTTCTTCAAGCCATTTACCGATTTCACTCTTTACAGGATTA
>NZ_JBLIGN010000128.1:0-5498 GCF_047636915.1 Nonlabens sp.
TGGAGTGGTCTCTCCTGAATTGGCATCCAAAAGATGTAAATAACCAGCTTGTTCGTACACGATCTGATTATGGTCTGTGTCTAAGTTTTTTACATCAAACTTTTTGTGAAAAGTAATTTGTTTTTCTTCTTTGGATTTGGTGTTGTAGGACCAGATGTTACTGGTATAATCCCGCTCAGAAATGTAATAAATAACCTCTTTATGCCATACCGGGGTCAGGTGACGTTCCCGATCTAACTGAGGGGTGGTTTGCAATTCTTTAGTCTTTAAATCTACGATCCAAATAGGAAGTGCCTGCCCGCCGCGGTAGTTGCGCCATTCTGAATCCCATGAGGTGATAGGAGTATAGGCTAGGTAGTTCCCATCGCTAGACATATTCCCAAAAGCAGCTCTACCTATATCTATTTTTACAGGAAAATGCTCCTCAAGACCTATGGTAAATAAATGATTGGATTGAGTAGGTTTTGATTCCCGATCAGATCTAAAAATGATTTTGTTGTTAGGAGTCCATCCTTGGACAAAGTCTCCACTGGGATGAAACGTAATTCGCTTTGGTTCACCGCCCGAAGATGGAATGACATAAACATCCATATTTCCATCGTACTCTGCGGTAAAAGCGATCATGCTTCCATCTGGCGAAAACTGAGGAGTCATTTCGTAGCCTATATCGCTGGTAAGTCTTATAGCATTACCTCCGGAGGTACTGGCTTTCCAAAGATCATTTGCATAAGAAAAAACAACTTGGTCGTTATGGATAGTGGGTTGTCTTAGGAGCTGAGTTCCTTGACTTGTGGCAAGAACTCCAGAAAGTGCCAGAAAAATACAGAGTAAATTTTTCATAGTTGATGTATTGCGATAGCAAGATATAACATTTATATATGTGTTGTATTCGGTCTTTTATTTGGTCTAAAAAATATAAGTGGGTGCGCAAGACATGAAATGGGAAAGCTACATTTCCAATAAGGCTATTGTTCAAACCAAGCTATAGTGCTATGGATTTATTATCTGTAGAGGAGCCAGCTCCATTAAAAGGAATTTATTAATACTCCGCGAGCATAGACTTCTTAGAATTCCATCGCTACAGCATTTGCATCAAATATAAAAATTATAAAAGGCTGATTTTTTTTTTTAAAGGAGAGAGACATTCGTAAATTTATAATCTGATAAAATGATCCATAAAGGAACCAGTATGGAGTTCTTATCGCTTGTGAAAACTGCAATAGAAATTGTTCTTTGCGAGTTGTAAAATGAGAAGAAAGCAATGATTAAAAATGTAACTCCAAAACAAAGAAATGAAGCCTAAAAAATGGATAGCAGTGATCCTACTAGTGGTGACTCTTTTAGTGACGGTAACTATAATAATGACGGAGCGTTATTCTTATCATAACAGTCCGCGGCAACCTGTAAACACTGATTCATACCAACGAATTAATAAATTCCAAATTCACGGAATAGATATAAGTCATCATCAAGGAGTTATTGATTGGGAACAGGTAAAACATCCCGATACTACTCAAAGGCTTAATTTTGCTTTTATAAGAGCTACAGTAGGAACCGATAAGGATAAAAGGTTTCAAGATAATTGGAATGGTGCTGGAGGTAACGGATTCTCTAGAGGAGCCTATCATTACTACTGGAGTGACGTGAATAGCTCTATTCAGGCAGCTCATTTTATCCAAACAGTGTCCTTAGTAAAAGGGGATCTTCCACCAGTACTTGATATTGAGGATATTTCAAACATTCAAAATAAAAAATCTTTAAGAAAAGGACTTAAAAACTGGATCAAAATCATTGAAGCTCATTATGGTGTAAAGCCCATCATTTATAGTGGGGAAGCCTTTTATACTGACGTTTTAAAAACAGATTCTTATTTTGAAGAGTACCCCAGAATATGGATAGCAAATTATAATGTAGTGGATTCACCTCGCATTTCTTGGAATTTCTGGCAGTATACGGATCGCTTGCCTATACCCGGAGTTCCCACTTTAGTGGATGGTAATGTGTTCAAAGGATCTCAAGTTGATTTTGAAAAACTATGGATGCCTTAATTTTTTCAGTTGATAAATGGATCACTCCATTTAACCTTGGTATAGATCTCGTTACCGGTTAAGGTTTTTAAAAAGTTGGCTAGTGCTTCTTTATCTGTATTGGAAAGATTTAATTGTTGTCCAATAGGACCATTGGCTCCTCGCCCTTGAAATAATAAAGGATCTACGAACTGCTGGTCAGTCATATCAATATCATTATAGTGTTCTATCATTTCCAACAATGTGGTAAAAGAGCCATTGTGCATAAGAGGTCCATTGAGATTGCCATCAGGATTTATCAGATCTCGCAAACTAGGCGATCTTGTGTTGTTATGATCATAAACAGTAGGGTTTGCAATAGTAGCGATGACACCATTATTACGAATGTTGTCTCTTATAGCAAATTCTGGTGCTGCATGGCAGCTCACACAACCTGCGCCACCATTCTGAGGAGCTGTACTAAATAAGAATTTGCCACGGTTTTCTGACATATTGTAATTGGGAAAAGGGACCTCTAGATTTCCAGTGGCTATGAGACCTTCATCATATTTAGAATCAAAAGACTGAATACTAAGAACAAACTGTGACAGGGTTTCTTGTAAACGTTCCTCTGTGATTAATGCATCACCATAAACATGATTAAAAAGTACTTGATAGTAATCAATTTGCGATAATTTTATTAATAAATCATCGAAGGTAGGAGCTTCTTGTTGACCACTAAAGCCCATTTCTATATGATCTCGTATAGGCTGTGTTACTTGTGCTTCTAATGAGTTGACTCTTTCATCCCAGAAAAAGGTTGTTCCAGTTTTGAATCCCGTATTTACTAACCTCATGCTGTGTCTACTGGTAACTCCATTAATTCCTACACTAGCAAGGCCGGTATCACTAAAGGCATTTTCTTGTTGATGACAACTGGCACAGGAAATAGAATTGTCTACAGATAATTGCTTGTCATAAAATAAAATACGTCCTAAAACAGCCTTTTTATCATCTATTGCGTTCCCAGATAGCGCAAACCTTATATATGAAGGCACCTCTGTATTTTGATAGGCTGCAGTCACCTCTAGATTGATGTTAGTTCCAAACGCACTTTCTAAAATAGCCTGATCTGTAAGTATGTAATCTTCTTCAGGGCTTTGACATGAGAAAGTTAAAACGACCATTAAGATGAGGAAAATAAACGAAAACTTCATGGATATCTTTATGTTAAGACCCTCATAAAGACAATAGGTTTAATTACATAATAAGAAAAAATAAAAAAATGACTTTATCTCTTACGACTAAGTCATTTTTCACATATAAAAACCAATATTTTTAAATCGCTGTTACCAGCAATCCATCTACCATTTCTGTCGTTTTCTTTGCATTTCCACAAATTACTTTGCTGTCATTAGAACGTATAATCTGAAGGTTTTTAATTTCAGTATCTCCAGTATCTACCGTAGCGCCTTGTTTTGCAATTACTAGCATTTTATCTTGATAGTTAAATTTTGATAAAGTAACCCTGCTGCTTCCTTTTACAGCAAGTGCTTTTATATCATTTGTATAAATGCGAATTCTAAGATCTGAAACACTTTTTTTAGGATTTTGAATGATCACTAAAGAGTTATCTATAGAAGTTACTGTAAAATCGTTTAGTTCTTCAGAGTCTTTATTAAAGATGACCTGACTCTTGTTGGAATAGACTATTTCTACCTGTGCATCGGTATCAATTTTTATTTTTGAGAAGTCTTCCATTTTTTGAATAGTTTGCGCATTTCCTATTCCCGCAAAAAAGATTACTGATAATAATAGTAGCTGTTTCATAGCTTAAAGTTTAAGTGTTTAGTTATTTAATTAGTAGACTGCCAATTAAATATTTTGTTACAGCTCGTAAAATTATTGAGTTGATTATAAAGTAAAATGGGATTGTTTTGCAGCAAAAATAATTTTGAATCTAACTGTTTAATAGGCTTTTAAAAAGCTCGTTAAAAAATGTTAAATTGACACAGCTTTTTAATTTGAAAAGAGGTGTTGGAGGAATTATAAGGTTCAGAATAGCGTTTTGTGGAATTTAACCACCTATTAAATTACACGAGGTCTCAAGTATTAAAAGATTTAAATACCATTCATTTAACTTTCAAATGACACCTAAAATCTACTTTTTTTTGCTCCTACTTTAACTCAGCTCTACCCAGTCAGCTTGGTTCGTTTATTCAAGATATGGTTTTAGGTATACTTAAAGCATTTAGGTTTTCGGAGAATTTAGCGGATTTATTATTCGATTTTCTCTGTGTTCAATTGGAAAACGGCTGGTAGTTACTGATGCCGTTTAAAACTTTACCTCGATTAAGAAAAAGTAAAACTCTGAAATTTCACAAAAAAAGCACACCTATGCAACTTATTATAGGAGCAAGCTATAAGTTATGTAAATAATACGTCAAGTCTTTATAACGACATTGCAATTTTAGTTGGTATTAGATATATACGGCTGTAAGGAATAAAAAAAGCGCTGCTGTTTTAGCAAACAGCAGCGCTCATACCCAATGTATTATATACAGTTTAAAAAGAAGTAATTGTTTTTCTTATCGCAACTAAGCGAGTCATTAAACCTTCTAAATATTGTAGGTCTAGCATATTTGCGCCATCACTTTTTGCATTTGCTGGGTCAAAGTGTGTTTCTATAAACAAACCATCTACATGGTTTACAATTCCAGCTCGAGCAATTGTTTCAATCATATCAGGTCGGCCACCAGTTACACCACTGGTCTGGTTGGGTTGCTGTAAGCTATGCGTTACATCAAGTACCGTAGGAGCAAATTCTCTCATAGTAGGAATTCCTCTAAAATCTACAATCATATCTTGATAACCGAACATTGTACCGCGATCGGTGATCCATGCCTTATCACTTCCTGAATCTTTGACTTTCTGTACGGCATGCTGCATCGCTTCTGGCGACATGAACTGGCCTTTTTTAAGGTTGACCACTTTTCCAGTTTGTGCTGCGGCAACAACAAGGTCAGTTTGTCTCACAAGAAAAGCAGGAATTTGCAGTACATCCACGTATTCTGCTGCCATAGCTGCATCACTTACTTCGTGTATGTCTGTTACTGTAGGAATATCAAAAGTTTCAGATACTTTACGCAATATTTTCAAAGCTTTTTCATTTCCTATTCCAGTAAAACTATCGATACGGCTGCGATTTGCTTTTTTAAAGCTTCCTTTAAAAATGAAAGGTATTTTTAAATGATCTGTAATTTGAACGACTCTTTCGGCGATACGCAAAGCCATATCTTCACTTTCTATGGCACAAGGGCCAGCGAGGAGAAAAAAATTATCGGAGTCTGTATGTTTAAGTCTCGGTATATTATGAAGTGGCATAAAATGCTTTTTTAATTTGTTTTTACTATAATTTATGTACTGCTTTATTCCTGTTTATGAGTGCTACTTGATCCATTATATATAAGGGTAAAGCCCTTTTATGTAAGA
>NZ_JBLIGN010000129.1:0-5417 GCF_047636915.1 Nonlabens sp.
GGCATTTTTATAGGGCTGGTTTGTTTTGTGTTATTGGATCATTGATCACTAAAGTCCCTTCTGTCATTTATAAATACGCTACAATGTCGGTGATAAAATCAAATGCGATTTCAATAAAGAACGTTTCTATTGATCTGGGTTTTTCATTTGATTCTTTCCTGGTGATTACGGCACTTGGAATCTTCTTAATTATCATATCTAAGATCATCAACCAATCTATTAAAATTCAACAAGAAAACGACTTAACTATATAATTATGAAACATAAAAGGTACTTCGATACATCTACCACGAGTTTTACTGTTTTTTTTATAGTAATAGGTGTACTTCTGTTATTAGGCGCACTGTCTAAAAAGCTTCTTTCTAACTTTGATCTACTGGAGAGTGTAGAAGAAAAAGCAGTTAGTACAAATCATATTATAATCACCACGACTGGCATTGTTTGTTTTACCCTTACCATCTATTCTGTCTTTTGTTTCTACAGATTTATGAGCAAGGCAAATAAAGGCAAATTATTCTCAGAAGTGTCCTCTCTACTCTGGAAACAAATCAGTACAATTTATATTGTCATAGGAGTTCTATTTGCCTTATTATCAATAGTAACTTTTAAATTTATAGGTGGTATCCCTGTATGTGGCTTTATAAGTTCCATAGCTTATTCCTTTAGTAAGATCTTTAAAGACTCTAGCATCTTAAAAGATGAAAACGACCTAACCATATAAGCCATGCCTATTTACATCAACCTAGACATAGTGCTGGCACAAAAAGGCATGAAAAGCAATGAACTAGCAGATCTGGTAGGAATCACCACGGCAAACCTTTCTATTTTGAAAACGGGAAAGGCAAAAGCGGTGCGATTCTCTACTCTTGAAGCTATTTGTGAAGCCCTAGAGTGCCAGCCAGGTGACATACTGAAATATAAAATATAATATGTAAAAATTAAATAATATACAAAGCTAGGTGGTGTGTTCCTATTCAGCGAAAGCGCTATACTAATGAAATCAATTATAAAACTGCTAAATGGTTTTAAACGATAGTGTTATATTAGCAGTTCTTAAAACCTAACAATGATGAAAAAAGTTCTTATTATTCTCGCTCTTATCCTAGCAGGAACGGCAGGTGCTCAAGATTTAACTAGAGACATGACTATTGCTCTTAAAAATGATAGCCCTGCGGATCTTCAAGCTTTAGTTACTGGAAGTAACAAGGACGAATGTCTTCAAGCAGGAACCAGAAAAGCGACGCTTTTACAATTAGCCATTCAAATGGGAAGTTCTGACACAGCTGCCTATTTAATAAACGAAGCTCAAGTAAATGTCAACCAAGCCTGTGATGATAATACACCATTGATGTGGGCAGCAAAAATGGGGCGCTCTAACATAGTAGCTATTCTATTAAACGCTGGTGCAGATGCTTCTATTCAAGTTGACGGTAAAACAGCATTAGACCTGGCCATTGCAAATGGTAACGAAGCTACTGTCAAATTATTGAAGTAACTTTTTATTTGCATACCCTTCTTAATTTTATACACGGAGAGTGTAAATAATACTATCACAAAACCTGCAGAGTCTTCTTTGCAGGTTTTATCTTTTACAATTCCTCTAGTATTCTTCCATATTTGAATTTACTGAAATAAAATAAAGCTGATATTGAAACCACTTCAACCTTTAGGTTACCAAAAAACCATAGACTTTTACGGCTGTTCTACAGAAAAAATCAACTCTTGTAACTATGTAGAAACCAAGTTGCTTGAAGCTGCTCGTTTGATGCAGCTTACTGTAGTAAATGCAACGATTCATAAGTTTTCTCCTATAGGGGTAAGTGGTGTTATAGTCATAGAAGAAAGTCATATAGCTATTCACACTTGGCCAGAGCATCATTATGTAGCTTTGGATATTTTTACTTGTAACAGCTCTTACGAATTGGAAAAAGGGATTGATTTTTTGACACAAGCCTTTGAAGCTCAGAAAATAGAAGAGAAAGACATCGTTAGAGGTGATTTGAATCAGGTTAAAAATTTAAACTCCAGCATCTATGAGAATTAAAGAAATAGTTTATGGATTATTAGATGAGGAACGTGGCAATCAACGAGGCGATAACGTAGTTCATTATTTAATCTCTGGTCTGATTATCCTGAATGTGTTTGCTTTATTTCTTGAATCGTATAATGAATTAAAAGCCTCTTACGGCAATATTTTTAAGTCTATTGAAATCGTTTCTATTATTGTGTTCAGTATAGAGTATGCCGCTAGAATCTGGACAGCAGATCTGGCTTTTAAGAATAAAGGCGCTTTTAAATCGAGATGGAGCTATATGTTTTCTTTTATGGGGTTGATAGATCTGCTCTCCATACTTCCCTTCTACCTGCCGTTTTTATTCAAGATTGATTTAAGAGTTATACGAACACTTAGGCTATTGAGATTACTGCGTATTTTAAAGTTGAATAGACACTCTGCCGCGTTGCGACTTATAGCGACCGTTTTCAAAAAATCAAAAAATGATATTGTAGCTACTATATTTATAGTTTCTATTTTATTAGTCATCGCTGCAACGCTGATGTATGACCTAGAAAACAAAGCACAGCCTGATGCTTTTAAAAACATAGGAGAAGCGCTGTGGTGGTCTGTTGCGACTTTAACTACGGTGGGTTACGGAGATATTTACCCCATTACAGGATTAGGGAAATTATTGAGTGGTATTATTGCGTTGTTAGGTATAGGAATCGTGGCGCTACCTACTGGTATCATAAGTTCTGCGTATATAGAAGAAGTCCAAAATAGAAATGCTATGAAATGCTGCCCACACTGCGATAAAGACCTTTAATTATGTTTTGGAATAAAAAAAATCCCGATCTGTATAAACTTGCCTTAGGAACGGGTTTAAAAACTCAGAAAGAGAAATGGACTGTTACAGAAATATCGAATTACGACTGGGGTGTTGATGGAAGAAGTGTGGAGTATTTATTGACCTCTGGCGATGGAAGAGAAGCGTATCTTGAAGTAGAGCGATTTGAAGGAGAAAACGAAATCTACTTCAGCGAAGTTGTGCCCATAGAACGAAATATACTAGAACAAGCTATAAAAGATGCAGGCATCATTTTTAAAGACATTAACTTTGAACTGGATGAACATTATAATGGCTCGTTTAAAAACGAAACCTTAATGACATCATGGAGGCCTGTAGAAAGTTTTTTATTTTACGATCTAAACGAAATGATGATCACTATTGAAGTCATTGAAAATACCAAATTTCAAGCCTTCTATGGCAAAGAAATAACTGAAAACGAAATCAAATTTTAAAATTCGCTTGTCTTATGAAAATTACCATCCTCAAATATGTATCTTTTTTACTTATTATAAGTCTGACACTTTGTTCTTGTGGCACTTCAGATGATAGCATTACTGTAGATAAGGAACCTACGGATAGGTTAATTCAAAAACTAGGAAAAGAAGATTATTCTATCGTTTTGAACGATATGAATATTACAGAGAATTCTGGAATTAAAAGATACCAGCATAAATACAATGTACTTCAAGTGGAACGAGATTCCTTAGTGGTAGATTCAATGGACTGGAAAACGGTAAACAGACCATTTTTTGAAAAGCATGAAAATGACCTAGGAATGGAGCTGGTTTCTCACCATAATGGGAAACTATCTAGAGTGGCACAACCCGTGGGTTTTGGCTGGGCTATTGGTAATGAAAAGTACGGTAATTGGGAAGAAGTAAAGAAAGATTCCAGCGCCGCAGCTCCTGCAAGATCCCAGCGACAATGGAGATCAAATGGGACCAGCTTTTTATTCCTTTATTGGATGATGCGCCGCCCAGCTTATCAGAGAAATTATACCGGATACAGAAACGCTAGCGCAAATGGCAAGCCTTATTATGGTAGTGCAGCAAGCGGAAGTAGTCAATATGGGACACGTAGTACGTATCAAAAAAACAGAAGGCCTTCCTTTTTTTCACGTAAAAAAACAAGTTCTACTTGGAGCAAACACACCACAGAAAAAACTAAAAGAAGTAGTTCGCGATATAAAAGTTCGTCGAGAACCCGTTCTCGTTCTGGAGGTTTTGGAAAGTAACCTATGGCATTAGTGAAATCTTCAAGAAGCAAAAAATCTACCGTCCTTAAAATTGCCCTTTTTGCCACTGGTTTCAGTGGTATTGTGGCAGAGTATATCTTATCCACACTTGCAAGTTATTTTATAGGAAATGCAATTTTACAATTCACCCTAATTGTCTCTATCATGCTTTTCTCTATGGGACTAGGCAGCCGTTTAAGCAGGTCCTTTGATAAAAACATCATCTTTTACTTTGTAGTTTCAGAGCTGGTGCTTTCGTTTTTAGTCTGTTTTAGTGCCATCATTTCTTATATCATTTTTGGTGTAACCAATAACGCTTGGATTGTTATTTATTTATTGTCTATAGCCATAGGCTTATTGATAGGAGTGGAAATCCCTTTTGCTACTCGCATCAATAATGAATATGAAGAACTGCGCTTTAATATTTCAAACATCCTAGAGAAAGATTATTACGGCAGTCTAGTAGGCGGGTTATTTTTTGCTTTTGTTGGTTTACCCTACTTGGGATTGACGTACACGCCGTTTGTGTTAGGGCTCATCAATTTTGGCGTTTCCTTCTGGTTGTTTTACACCTTAAGACATCAAGTAAATAACAAATTACAAAAGGTACTTTATGCGAGCTATATGGGGATAGGTATCATAATTTTATCAGGCTTGTTTTTTGCAAAGCCGCTGGTTCTTTTTGGAGAACAATCCAAGTATAAAGATAAAATTGTGTTCTCAGAACAAACAAAGTATCAAAAGATAGTCATCACCTCATGGCAGGAATGGCATTCCTTATATATTAATGGAAACCAGCAACTTTCCACGTTTGATGAGTATTTGTACCATGAACCTATGGTACATAGCGTTTTAGGGATGACTCCTATTAAAAAGAATGTTTTAGTATTGGGCGGTGGTGACGGATGTCTCGTTAGAGAGCTTCTTAAATACCCTGAGATTGAACAAATCACTTTAGTAGATCTCGATAAAAAAATGATCGAACTCGGTACATCCAATTCTATATTCACAACGCTTAATAACAATGCACTCAACAACAGTAAAGTAACAACTGTAGCTGCTGACGCATTTAACTATATGGATAGATCCGAAGAACTTTACGATGTTATTCTAGTAGATTTACCAGACCCTAATAATGTAGATCTAAACAAGCTTTATACCAAGGAGTTTTACAATATTTGTTACGACAAGCTCCAAGATTACGGTAGTTTCATAACCCAATCAGGAAGTCCTTATTATGCTACAAAAGCATTTTATTGCGTAAACAAAACATTAGAAGCTGCCTCGTTTTATACCTTACCCTTGCACAACCAAGTGCTCACTTTGGGCGAATGGGG
>NZ_JBLIGN010000130.1:0-5334 GCF_047636915.1 Nonlabens sp.
TGTAACCGTCTCTAGTCAAATAGCTGGTCATTAATCGGTATCCACAATCTATAAATTCGTGCTCTAAAATCTTCTTTACAGAAGCTATAACCACATCTTGTGACACAAAGCCTTCTGTATTATGAAAACTCTGTTTAGACGGCTTATTTCCCTTTTTACCACCACTAGGAACTCTGTAGTAGCTACTAGATATAATACCGACCATCTTTATAACCTTGGTTTTACTAAACTTATGTTTCTTGCAAGTGGCATCTACTAAATCTTTCTTGGATCTGATGTCCCAAACTTTTTTTTTAACAGCTCTCGTTGCACCTCGAGTTCGATTTCTCTATCACTAAGTAGCTTTCGCAATACACGATTTTCTTCCTCTGCTTCTTTAAGCTCTTTACTTTTTGTATCATAGGTAACCTTTAAACCTGCTTCCCCCTTGTGCTCAAACTTCTTCTTCCAGCTATAGAAAGTACCAGTACTAACCCTGTATTTCCGACAGGCCTCAACAACACCTATTTCTTCCCCAGAAGAGAGTATCTCTAACTTCTGATCCAAAGTCCATTTCTTGTATTTCATATCTCAAATATATTAGTTTTGAAATTTAAAATATCACTCCGAACTTATAAGGGGCTAAACTAGTAAATTAGTCAAAATTCACTTGTCTTTTGCGACTCCTCATTATGAATTTTAACTCTATTCATTCGGGGTTTTTCTCAAATGTCTTACAACGAATAAATAAATTCAGTTTATTCGGTTTTTTCAATACTTCTGTAATTTAGCATAAGTGTGATTTTTCCAGTTTTTTGATCAGTTTTGCGCATCTTTTTACGATCAATAGAGACATCACTTCCGGCAAAATTAAGAGGGAGCCTAATTCGATCCATTTCAAATGAAACATCCAATTTTGTAGGGAGTACAGCCAGATTATCTGGGTAGGTGAGGATTAGCGTGTAAGTTCCGTCTTTTTTTGTGTTTATTTCGGCCCAAGTGATGCGTTGTTTTTCGATATCGATGTGCAAGTTAGCCACACTAAAATCTGCCTTTGTATCTGATGGTAATATAGAAATTGCCAATAGCGATGCTGATTGTTCTTCTACTTTTCCTCGATCTATTACCATAAATGGATACTCAAAGAGTTCACTAAACGATAAGTCTAATCCACGTTTGGGAATAAGTACAAAATCTTCAGATGTGATGACGATATCTTCTCCCTTTTTAAATGCTGCCTGCGCTTCCTTATCGGGCATTTTAATAAATGAAATATCAACATGTAGTTTAATATCTACTAGAAAGGTTTCAATACTATCAAGTCTAGATTTAACTAGAGATACCTGTACTTCGGCGGTTTGACAAAAGCCACTAGCCGAATATAAAAACAGTAAAAACAGTAAAAACAGTAAAAGCATTCTAGGTCGTTTCATCCAATATCTTTTTTTTGAAATATAAATAGTCCTACAAGCATCGTTACCAGTGTATAGAAGCTTAGTAAAACCGAATTGATTGCAATCGTCTTCCAATCTATATCTGGATTGAAAAAATACTGCCAGGTATTGTTCAATTTAAAGAAAGCAATCTGGTTCCAGAAATCATTACCTAAGTCTATTTTTAACAATAATGTGGAAACAATCAAAAATAAGGCAGCTGCAATCCAGGTTTTAAAACTTTCTTTAAGCAATACCGCAAAGGTTAAGCTTACCACAGAAAAGAACACTAGAGACAAGGTTCCAAATAGAAATGCATATACTAATCTATAGAAGGCATTATCGTGTTTAAAAAAAGTGAGACCGCTGGTATAGACTATTAAGTCGCCCTTTCCAAAAATTCCGTACGACAACAAGAAAGATGTTATCGCCAATAGAAAGACTAAAAAAATCGTAAACAAGCTAGCTATAATATATTTAGACAATAAATATTTCCATTTCACGATGGGCTGCATTAGCACCGTCTCTATGGTTTTTTCTTGATATTCGGTTGTTAGCATACCGGATACAATAATCATGCAGAGCAGTGGCACATGAAACCAAAAAGAGTTTAGAATAAAGTATATAATTAAATTTCCGTTAATTAGATTGCCGTGAAAGTGGAATGTATCCTTCAAATTGGCTAACACAATATCAATAATTCCTGTACCTTGATAATAGGCACTTAAAAGCACGATGGCTTCAATAAAAAGCAGCCCTAAAATAGCATAATAGGTGCGACTTTGTCGAAACAATTTATAGGTTTCAATATAGAGTAATCGCATCATTTCTGTGTCGGATTAAATAGTTGTTGCAAGTCAAGTACAGGCTTGCAAGACGTGATTCCTATTTGTTGTTGCGATAATTTAAATATGATCTCAGGAATTTCGTTAGTTGATGCTGAAATAGTCGCACAATTGCCATTGGTCACAGCATGGTATTCGCTTAGAAAAGAGGCGCTTTTAATATTGCTACCGCATAAAGTATACCCTTTAGTGCACGTGTCTAGGATTTTGCTGGTGGCTCCTGTTTGTACGATTTCTCCGTTATGGATTATAGATAAATTTGTGCAGACTGAGCTTAAGACCTCAATGATATGAGAAGAGATTAATATAGTCATTTGGGTTTCTTGTGCAAGATCAAAAATAAGTTGGTTTAGTGCTTCGATACCCAATGGGTCTAGGCCTGAAAAAGGCTCGTCTAACAGCAAGCAAGATGGATTGTTTAGTAGTGCTACCGCGATACCTAGACGCTGTTTCATTCCCATAGAGAAATTACGAATAGGATCTGTTCTATCTAACGGTAAACCAACTTGTTTTAGCGAGGTTTCAATAGTCTGTTTTGAAGCGTCAGCAGCTTGCATTTTTGAAAATAATCGTAGATTTTCATATGCACTTAAATAGCTGTATAACGCTGGCTTTTCAATGATGCCACCAATTTTTTTTGCACCGTTACCAGATATTTCAATGGTGCCACTGTCGGCAGTAACTAAACCAAGTAAAATTTTAAACAAGGTCGTTTTTCCAGCTCCATTTGCGCCTACCAACCCGCAAATTTCTCCCTTACCACAAGATATACTAACGTTATGAAGAGCTCTTACCGTGTCGTATTTTTTATGTATGTGTTGGCAGGAAATCATACGGATTGCGATTTGGTCATGGCTCGATAATCAAATTTGGGCTCATAGAAACGTTCTAGAAAGGTACGGGACCAAAATAACTTTTTAAATAGAAAGAAAGGTTCCTTTATCATAAAATAAGGTATGTAGTGATACCATTTTATGCCAAAGTTGCGATAGTATTGTTGTATTTGGTCATTAATTCCTAATTCTTCTGCTGCGGTTTCTGCTGCCATGCGTTGACATTTAGAACCTATATAAAAGAGTGCTATTTTCTCATTAAAACCATGAATAAAGAATTGGTCCTTTGCACGCTTATAGTTTTGGTAGCGGGACCAGCCATCCATAATAACCAAATAAATGTGAATAAAAGAAAAGAGAAAGGACCATGCCCAAAACAGGGTCCATGGTGTTGACTCTAAATTAATAGCGTTCTTTAATTGAATACCATACACCCAAGATTCTATGATAAAAAGTAAAAGAGCACCATACAAAAGTCTGCCTACCCTAAAATAGGAAAATATAGGGCTGGGCTGTATGGGCAAATTATTTATATTCAATAGATTAAAGATATGATTTCATGAATAATAAAAAAACAAATAAGGTGTTTTTTGCAGGAACCTGGCGTTTTGTTTATAGTTAGCTAGCAACTAAATTAGTAAAAGAAAACGAACCAGATGAAAATCCTTAAGATTTTCCGAGTAAATAGAGAGCCGGTAATTAATTACATACAGTGATAGCCTTTCTTTATTTTTTTACTTTTATAGCAATAGACTTTTATCTTCCGCAATTACCGAGAGACTTGTATACCTAAAGAGTTTACGCCTAGTTTAAATTTTTAATAAACCATGAGTGGTTGTTAATGTTTTATACAATTGAGTATAGCTATTTATTAAATCTTTATTAAATCGATTCTAACCAAAATATGATTTTCAAATTCCTGATCCTTCAAAAATTTTTAATTATCTCCATTGTTAATTTTAGATTTTCTTTGCTTAATGTTTCTTCGTTAAGAATATAATCATTCAATGAATGCAGAATTTCATTGAGTTTGTTGAATTCATCATCAATCATTTTACAAACAGGAATATTTTTTCCGTTAACATTTTTTTCGTCAACATCTTCAATTGCTCCAGAATCATCTATATGAATGTATATTAAGTCATTTTGTTCAAATGGTTGGTAACGGTCTACTTTACTTTACAACCGTCTATTTCTAGTTATTTAACTTTACTAAGAAACAAGAGGATAGCTAAACTTTAAGTTTAGCTCTTAACTGCTACTTTTTATATACATCTTAAGTTTGATTTCTCTTAAAATAGTTAACTTTTACATACAAATCAGAAAGAAACAGAGAGAGGATCAAGGTTATTATATACAGTGAGGACAGAACCTCGTCAACAAAGTCAACCCTCTCTCTTTTTCATCTATAGCACGTTCAGTTCTGTGAGGCCTAGACCTCGTTTTCAAGATGTTGTGTCATTGATGATTGTTCTTTCATAATCTAATTATTATGAATAAATATAAAGAAACTTTTGGGGTTGACATCAGTAAAGATGTCTTTGATGTTCATGGCAGCAAAAGCGGTCACAACTAGTTCAGCAACTCACCTATCGGATTTAAAACATTTTTGAAGCTCTTGCCTGAGAGCAGCTTAGTCGTTATGGAGGCTACAGGCTACTATCATTACAGTCTCTAACAGTTTCTTTGCAAGCATAAAATAGTAGTTTCTGTAGTAAACCCACTGTCTGTAAAACGTTTTATCCAGATGAAATTATCGCGGATAAAAACAGATAAGAGAGATGCTCAGGCCATTTGTGATTACGGGATCTACAATACGGTTCCGCTATACAATCAAATTAGCGATATGCAATCTGAATGTAGACAATTACTGAGCCTAAAGGTCAATTATCTTAAGCGCAGAACCAGTACAAAGAACAAATTACACGGCGAGCGTGTTATGGGTACACCTTCAAAAATGGTTGTACGGTCATTACTGTTAGACAAAAAGCATATTGATAGGGAACTGGCCAAGATAGAGAAAAGGCTACTGTTGCTTGTTAAACAATCATCACAGCGCGAGCTCACCCTATTGAAAAGCATTCCTGGTATAGGTGACAAAACCGCTGTTTTCTTAATTGTTGCTACGGACTCCTTCCGTAAGTTTAGCAATGCGTCTCAACTGTGCAGTTACTTAGGAACCACACCGATGATAAAACGTTCTGGAAGTAGCGTTAGAGGGCGCAGCAGAATAAGCAAGATGGG
>NZ_JBLIGN010000131.1:0-5074 GCF_047636915.1 Nonlabens sp.
AAAATAGCAAGCAAATACTTAAATCGCATACACTGGATTTATATACTCAAAACACCAAGACTTGAGAATTTTCAGATGTTTCTTTTTAATTTTATACGCGTTAAAATTTGCACCCGTAACATTTGCTGTTTTTGAGAATTTATGAGTTGATCCACAAAAAATAAATCTTATAAATTATCGGAACACATACATGCATTTAGTTTACAGTGATCATTACTTACTACCTCATAAGCATCTACAAAAGGCCAGAAACAAATGGAGTATTTGTTTGGGGATTATTACTATGGAATAAGTTGCCCGTTGTATAAAGCTACCTCGCCTGAAAAGTAATGACTATGAACTAGCGATTACCTGATTCTTTTTGAGGTGGCGGTCTGTTTTAATCGAAGCTTTCTCTTTATACGCTCCATCAAAGTAATCTGTTGTTTTGGCAACAATCATTCACATTTAATTACCTCAATACCGCACCAGCCTGATTTTCAATTTGCTGTTGTATCTTATTCATGGTTTTATCAATCTGTTTATCAGTGAGGGTTTTAGTTGGATCTTGGAGTGTAAAATGCAACGCGTAGGACTTTTTACCTTTAGGTAATTTACTACCTTCATACACATCAAATAGCTGTACCGATTTCAATAGCTTCTTTTCCGTATTTAAGGCAATCTCTCTCAGTTCTTTAAAGCTTACCGAATCATCTACAAGCAAAGCAAAATCCCTGCTTACTTCAGGATATTTAGGAATTTCTGTTACAGGAATATGTTTTTTAGAAACAAGCTTTAAAATTTCACC
Organism: Nonlabens sp.; assembly: GCF_047636915.1. Taxonomy (GTDB): domain Bacteria; phylum Bacteroidota; class Bacteroidia; order Flavobacteriales; family Flavobacteriaceae; genus Nonlabens. Next base: position 788 of record NZ_JBLIGN010000131.1, read on the forward strand.
CCAGTAAATATTAGCAAAATGAACGGTTACCTCGATCCCGAAATTTTTAGCAACCTTCTTCTTTACTACTCCTATATCGGCGATTTTTGCACCACTACTCAAAGCTATTCCTTCACTTAAGAAATCTAATTTAGTAGGTTTTTCATTAATAGTTTGTATCCCTAAGCGTTTCAACACCTCAACAACAGCTCCTTTAAGATAAAAGAAATCTGCTGGCTGAGAAGTACTATTCCAGCTTGGATTTCCAGTATTTCCAGCTGTGAGAATGCTTAAGTGCTTGTTCTCTGTAAACTGACGTTCTTGATATTGATGGTACGAATTACCGAATTCAAACAATCTCAAATTCTCCTGCTTTCTATTCAAGTTGTGAGCTATTGCTTCAAGACCACCATAAATTAAGCTTTGGCGCATCACGGCAAGATCGCTACTCAAAGGGTTTAACATGCTGACTTGATTCTTAGGCGATATTTGCTCTGTAAGTGTATGGTTTTTTTCAGATGTTAGACTATTTGCCATCATCTCTACAAAACCCTGTCCTACCAGTTGTTGCGCCACTATATTTTGCAATCTATTGTTTTCTAGCTTAGAAGACTTTGCAACTGTAGCATTTAACTTGGAAGAACTTTCTATACGGTCATAACCATAAACTCTCAAAATCTCTTCTATAACATCTACCGGACGTGTTACATCATTTCTATAAGCAGGAATGGTGAGTCCCAAACCAGATTCTGTTACATTATTGACATTAATATCCAGTGTTCTTAAAATACTCTTGATCTCCTCACGAGGAATTTCCTGTCCTATAAGCGAGTCTACTTTTGCAAAAGGAAGGAATACTTGTTGGTCTTCAATTTTTTGAGCATACACATCAGTAATATCACTAGAGATTTCACCACCGGCAGTTTCTTTAATAAGTAACGCAGCTCTTTTCAAAGCATACTCTGTTATATTTGGGTCGATACCGCGCTCAAATCTAAAAGAAGCATCGGTATTAAAGTGGTGACGTTTTGCTGTTTTACGCACGCTAACCGAGTTGAAGTATGCACTTTCTAAGAATATAGAAGTGGTTCCATCTGTAACTCCGCTATTTGCTCCACCGTAAACTCCTGCTATACACAAAGGTTTCTCGGTATCACAAATCATGAGGTCCTCTTCATGTAGTCGGTGTTCTACCCCGTCCAGTGTTGTAAAAAGAGTATCCTTTTCAAGGGTTTTAACAATGATTTTATTCCCGCTTATCTTGTTTAAGTCAAAAGCGTGAAGCGGCTGCCCCAACTCGTGCATCACATAATTGGTCACATCTACTATGTTATTTTTAGGAGCAATTCCTATCGCTTTCAATCTGTTTTTAATCCACTCCGGAGATTCCTTTACTTTAATTCCAGTGAGCGTTACTCCACAATATCGTGGAGCAAGCTCTGTATTTTCTACTTCTATATTTACCCTTGAAGAACGGCTATCCACATGAAAACCGCTTACTGATGGAGTGATAAATTCTAAAGCATCTGCATTTATGGCGAGTCCAGCTCTTAAATCACGAGCCACACCCATATGTGACATTGCGTCTGAGCGATTAGGAGTTAAGCCTATTTCTATCACTTGATCGTTCTCGATAGAAATAACGTCTTTGAGTGGCGTTCCTATTTCTAGAGCTGCGTCCAGCACCAAGATTCCATCGTGGGAAGTTCCCAATCCTAATTCATCTTCAGCACAGATCATTCCGTGGCTTTCTTCACCTCTTATCTTCCCTTTTTTGATCTTCCAAGGCTCCCCTTTTTCATCATATAAAGTTGTTCCTATAGTGGCAACAGCTACTTTCTGTCCTGCAGCGACATTAGGAGCACCACAGACTATTTGAAGCGTTTCTGTTCCTATATTCACCTGAGCAACTTGAAGTTTATCAGCATTCGAATGTTGCTCACAAGACGCTACATAGCCTACAACAATGCCTTCCAGTCCACCCTTTACACTTTCAAAATTCTCCACGCCTTCTACTTCCAGCCCTAACGAGGTTAGTAATGCTGTATGATCTTCTAAGGCTTCTGGTATGTTGATAAATTGCTTGATCCAGTTATAGGAAACTTTCATAAAATCGTTGCTTTTTAAGGACGGCAAAGATAGTTATATGTGCGCTTTCGCGAAAGCGTAACTTTCACAAACATCTCTTTTAACTTTGCCCGCTCAGAAGTTAATAGGAATTTTGTCGATGGATTCTGAAATTCGTTCAGAATATACCTAGGCTATGGGATGTTAATTCAAGGCACCATGGTACCGGTAAAAAATATGATCAGATAGGGTTGCTCCTTATTTACCATCCAATACAGGTAGCAGTACAATCAATAAGCTCAAGGTCATACAAGTTCCAAATTTATCTGAGTTCCAGTAATTTTCCTCAATAATTGTAATTTTTTATAATCCGCCGGCAAATTTAAACCCTAACGATTTAAGCTCTTTGTTCCCGTTTAGCTCACTTTTCCTGTTCTCAAGAAAGGAGTGGATATCCAATAGACTTCTTTGTAAAAAGCTTATTTTTAAACTTAAAACAACAGAAGTGAAAAATTTAGTAGTGCTTTCAGGAGCTGGCGTAAGTGCCGAAAGTGGCATTGCAACTTTCAGAGATGCTGGTGGGCTTTGGGAAGGACACGATGTGATGGAAGTAGCTTCTCCAGAAGGTTATGCGACACATCCAGCTTTGGTACTTGATTTTTATAACAAAAGACGCGCACAACTCCTTGAAGTAAAACCTAATGAAGCACATTTTTGTATCGCAGGATTAGAACGCAGTTATAGGGTGCAGGTGATCACACAAAATGTAGATGACCTCCATGAACGTGCTGGCTCAACAAACGTGATTCATCTTCATGGCGAATTAAAAAAAGCACGGAGTTCTAAAAACGAAAACGAAATCCAAGAATGTCCTGGCGATATAAACCTAGGCGACTTGAGCAAGGATGGATCACAGCTCAGACCACATATTGTATGGTTTGGTGAAGAGGTTCCCGCCATGGATCAAGCGATACAAATCGTATCAAAAGCAGATGTATTGCTCATCGTGGGTACCTCCATGCAAGTATATCCAGCGGCAGGATTAAAAGACTTTGCTCCGAGCACCACACCTATATATTTTGTAGATCCAGCACCGTCGATGGAATCATATGGAAACCTGACTGTTATTAAAGAAAAAGCAGGGAAAGGAATTCCAATGGTGGTTGACTTATTAAGTTTTGAAAATAAAAACAATTCATCAATTTTATAAAAATATCTGATTGTAAAATATGTATCCATTCTAATTATAGCATTATTCCTTTCTAGTTGTGATCTTACTAAAAAGGAAACCATACCTGCAAATGTAAAATACAGCAAATTCCTTTGGACAGCAGAATGGACGAACATAATTCAAGAAAATCCTAAAAAAAAGACTAAAACCAACTATGTGTTTTTAGCTTAAACTAAAGTAAACACTAGCGTTTGTCAGGAAGGTAACTTATTGATTACAGCTGTTTACAAAGAGTTATGGGTTAATGATTACACTTTTAACAACCCAGTTTGGAGACTAATTAATAACGAAAGGAAACTTGTTGATGCAAAAGATGTTTTAAAAATGGTTTGTGAAAATGAAGACGTTACATTTGGTATCACAGAAGTACATAAATTTCCAATTAGGTTGAGAAATTATCCTTTGTTTCAGTAAAAAAAATCTGATAACAATTAAAAAAAATGAAATGAAAAAAACTATTCTGCATTTATTAATGGCTCTATTTATACTAAGCTGCAACGATTCAAGAATTGATTATGCTGACCTTAATAAAATCACATTTTATGATTTTAAAGGAAATGAAGTGGACCTAGATGAAATCAAAAAAGACTGGAATGAAACCATAAATACAGGAGATCACTTGGAGAGTTTATACGACCAAAGAATAAGTGAATTGAATATTAGAATAATTCAAGACAACTTCACTAATAAAGAGTCTCTAATTATAGTTGCCCAAACTACAAATAAAAATGTCTATTCCGGTAAAGTCATAAAACGGTTTAAAAACGGAATGCAATTGAGCGACAGGACAGTTACTTGTAAGGATTGTGGTACAGAATTTCAAGGAGAATTAATTAACGGCACGTGGATTTGTGCAAATAATGGTAAAAGCATTGACGATTGCACAAAGACTAGTTCGTTAGAATATTAGGTATACGAGCGATGCTGTAAATGTAATTTATGAATTACTAAGACTTAAAACAAACTCTCGAAAACCTTAAGGCTTACAAAAATGAACGAGTAGAATTAGG
>NZ_JBLIGN010000132.1:0-4845 GCF_047636915.1 Nonlabens sp.
CAACAACTCTATAAGGTTCAAAAGGATATGGGCTGGAGATTGCTGCTGGATGAGAATGAAAAAATAACCCGTGGCGCCGATTCCATCAGCTTAGTAGGTGTTCAAAACTGGGGTGGTGGCCGTTTTCTTAAGTATGGAGACTTGCAAAAAGCAGCTGACGGGTTGAGGAAAGAAGAATTTAAAGTTTTATTGAGTCACGATCCTACACATTGGGATTTACAGGTAAAGAATGATGAGAAGAAATTCCACTTGACATTGAGCGGCCATACGCACGGAATGCAGTTTGGTATCGAGATTCCCGGCTTTATAAAGTTGAGTCCTGCTTGGTTTATTTATAAAAAATGGGCTGGAATCTATAAAGAAGCAGACCAATTTTTAAATGTGAATAGAGGTTTTGGTTTTTTAGGCTATTCGGGTCGTGCGGGAATTTGGCCAGAGATTACAGTGATTACCTTGAAGCGCAAAGTATAAGCATGTGGGATGAGGTTTTTAAAATATGCTTTGGATTTTTTAAGTATGGAATATCAAATAGGGAATTTTTGTTGTCTAATCCTAAAGGGAGCCTGAACCCTTAGAAATTTTATGTTGTAAAGTAGCTTCCACCACATCGTGTCATGGTTATAGCTAAGCAAAAGAGGCGGATTTTGAAAGGAGCCTTGTACCGATAGCCATCGGTATTGGGTAGTAAGGTATAGGGTTTTTGGAATAATGAATATCGATTAGGGAAAAGGGACTATAGAAAAACAAAAAAAACACAAAGTAAAAGAAACATATGCCAGTTGGATTAGGGATAAATTTCACGACATATGTCGTCCAAAACGATTCATACAGTGCCTATTGATGGTAAATAGGTATCGTTGTTACTTGTATGCTTTTTACGTACATTTGATTTTATAATCATTGATCATGGCTAAATTCGGGGAACTTATTAATGCAAATGTTCCAGTATTATTCAATTTTTTTACCAACTGGAATGAAGACACTATTGCCATGGATGCTGTGCTGCGTAATGTAGCAGCTGCGCTAGGGGATAAAGCAAAAGTGATCAAGATAGATATAGAAAAGAATGAGCAGCTGTCGGAAGCGCTAAGGATTAAAGGGGTTCCTACTTTTATCATTTATAAAAATGGCGAAATGAAGTGGCGACAAAGTGGTGCGCAAGATGACAACACATTGATCCATCGCTTGCAGCAGTTTTATTAGTTTTATGTCGCGCAATAATTGAAAACTTTGAACCGGTGTTCCACAGCCTCGATCTGTCATTCCAGAAGCTTACTGATGCAAACGGGTAGGAACCTTGTTAAAATTAGCCCACTGATGTTTTTGCAGCTATGCAAAAAGCAATAGAAGTTACTCCTCAACTAAGCAACTAAAAACAAGGCGCTGAGGGGAAAATATAGAGGGGTCCTGCACCACACCTTCTCCTCTATCGCACATTTCTTTAATCAAAATGATCGGGAGGCACACTCAAAATACTTGGTTTTAGGGCCTTTATGAGATGAGTTTTTGTAAGAGAAATACATTGGAAAAATTTTGTCGCAGCAACATCTGTTATAAAATCAAATGGTGTGGATAGCCATATTTGGGCGCGTTTATAGACATTGTCTATAAAAAAAAATAGTTTTCTATTTTTATAGCACCTCACTATTCCATCCATTTTTTTTAAGAAATTTCAAATAAGGAGGTAAAATTTCCTGTAGTTTTTTAAAGGCTTTATCGCTATCGTGGAACACAACAACACTGCCATTTCTCGTGTTTTTTTTAAGATTCTTTAAACAAGATACTGATGATCGTTTCCTATCAAAATCTCCTGAAATCACATCCCAAAGAACAATTTTATAGCCTTTTTCTTTTAAAGTATTGGCGACTTTAGGGGTTAGGTGACCATAAGGCGGTCTGAATAGTTTGGAAGCGACTAATTGAGAACATTTCGAAACATTTTCAAGATAGGTGTCTTTTTTTGAAGTCCAGGCATCTAAGTGGTTGTGCGTATGGTTTCCCACACGATGACCTCTTTCTTGCACAAGATCATAGATTTCAGGGTTTTTAGCGACTTGATCTCCTATACAGAAAAAGCTAGCTTGGAACCCATGTTTATCAAGCTCCTGCATGACAAATTCTGTCACTATCGGAGTAGGGCCGTCATCAAAAGTGAGATAGACGGTTTTTTTCTTCCGATCACCATGCCAGTGATAGCTCTTAAACAGATTAGAAAACCAGTCAGGAATGCTATCTGGGTAGATTTTCATGTTACTTTATCATATCTGTAGGAATATTTTCCTGCGAGTTGGTCACATTATCTACCGCATTATCAAGAAGGTCTCTCAACTCTGTGGCCGATGTAGAATCAGGGAACATTCCTTCCATACTCTCTCCATCTTTTCTAATGTAATACGCATCATTTAAATACCTAACAAATGGCTTGAAGTATTCATTATAGGCATCTACATGCTTATCGATCATTTCTTGATCCTTATAGAAAACAGGTACTTCAGTTATAGAGTTGTATCTGACTAAAGCCTGTTGAATACGTGTATAATTAATTTCTTGTTCCTGTAACGTTAATGCATTGTAATGATCCAGTTCATTCTGGTATTTTAAAATGATCTTATCCAATAAGTTTCTTGCCTTTTCTTTCTTATTAAGTTCGTAATAACCCGTAACAAATGGTTCTAGCATGGAGTAGTTTCCATAATACTCTAAAGGCATGTGCTCCATACCCAGATCTAAAAGTTCTTCAGCTTTGTTAAATTGTCCCTCCTTAGCTAAGGCCTCAGAAGCACGAGTAATATTGCTTCTATACCCTACGCTATTGCGTCTGGTTTCTACATCGTGGTAGATTTCTGAAGAACCACTATTGCCCCAATCCCAGCCTTTAATTACTTTATAGGTATAATCAGGATCTATTCTTCCCATATCAAAAGGATCACGCTCATCTTCTGGAGTGGACTTTATAGGCAATAAACGATACGCACAACCGTCCAGTTGTAAATAGTCTTTCATCCATATGTAATCTTCATCACCAAAGGCTCCTCCAGAGAAATATATTGGGCGCTCCCAATTGTTTGCATTGATGATATCAAGCATGAACATTCTGTTTTTATAGATGGCATTGCTGTTGACATTGATAACTATTTCATCTACTATTTTATCAGCATCTTTTTGCGGTACGACTCCATTGCTAAGTACGGCTTCCTTGTTTACAGGAATAGTGATGAATTTGGTAGGAAAGGTATGTTCAAAATGTTCGTTCCTCATTTGTTCCTGCGTCACTTTGTTATCGCTGGCCACCCATTCCATCCATTGGTTCAGTGGCATGGTGTCAGGAAATACATACGCAGCATCTTTATTTAAATCGCGCATGCGTTGCTCGATGCGCTCTTTATCTGCATAGTACAATACATCACGAGTCCCGTATTTGTATTTAGAATGAGTGAGCGTAGAAGGCACAGGCTCGCTGTCCCAAGCTTTCTTTTTCATATCATCCATGTACCAGTCGGTAGCTAGTAAGGAGGTACATACCACACGTACATCGGTACGATAGCCTTCTACTTCTTGGGCATACCACAAGGGGAACGTGTCGTTATCTCCTATGGTAAATATCAAGGCATTAGGCAAGCAGCTGTCCAGGTATTTTTTAGCGCTAGCGAGTGCTGTGTATTTATCAGATCTATCATGATCGTCCCAGTTTTGATAGCCCATAAGTAATGGAGCCGCTGCAAAACAAGCTGTTAGTGAGACCACCTGTGCGAGTCTTGATTTCATGACATCGCATAACATTTCATAAATCGCATAAACACCCATTCCTATCCACATGCTAAAAACCAGAAAGGAACCTACGTAAACATAATCACGTTCCCGGACTTGAAACATAGACTGGTTGAGATAAATAATAATGGCAAGTCCTGTAAATAAAAACAAAACTAAAGTGACGTAAAAGGACTTCAAATCTTTACGCGCATGAAAAACAGCACCTAAGATTCCTAATATAAGGGGCAGAAAGAAATAAGTATTGCGGCTTTTATTGTTCAACATGTCATCACTCAATTCGTCCTGAGTTCCTAAACGCCATTTATCTATAAATTTGATTCCGCTTATCCAGTTGCCATCATAAGAATCCCATTCTCCTTGCACATCGTTTTGTCTACCGGTAAAATTCCACATGAAATAACGCATGTACATATAGCTTATCTGATAGTTTGCCATGTATTGCATATTGCTAGCAAAACTAGGTTTGTCAATATCTACCGCATCCCTCAAGGATACAAGCACTTCTATATATTCCTCTGTGTCTATGGTGCCACGTTCTAGCCTGCGTTCATAGTCGTCCAAGACAGAAAGCAACTCTTGATTATCGCGGTATGCTGGTTTGATGGTATAATTAAGTCCACCCATAAAATCTATGTAGTTAGAAGAACGTGAAGGATCTGTCATGCGCGGGAAATATCCTTTGTGTCTATCGCTTGTATTAGGAATGGCATCCTTGTAGTTATTAACGATCACATATTTACCTAGTACCTCATCTTTTTCATATTTAGGTTTTTCGTCTTTAAACGCCTCATTGTCTTCTGTGTCAGGGTCATCTTCATTATATCCAGCATACATATCTGTAAAAGACATGCCATAAAATAGCCCTGGAGAAGGATATTGTTCTCTATTGTAGTAGGCGAGAAGAGCACGGGCATCTTCTGGGGCATTTTCATTGATAGGAGTTCCTGCATTGGCTCTTATAGGCAGCATGGTCCAGGAAGAAAATCCTATAAGAACAAACATGATGCATAAGGTGATCGTGTTTAATAGTGGTAGGTTACGTTTTCGCGAAAGCGAGATCAGAAAGGCAAATAA
>NZ_JBLIGN010000133.1:0-4635 GCF_047636915.1 Nonlabens sp.
TGTGTGTTGTAAGCAGTCCTTGTTGGATAGCCTCTTTATTTTGAGGATCGGTTGCTTCTGCAGGGGTCTTGTTTTCTTCAACTACTAATTGATTGTGTTTTTCTATACGGTTCACATCGCTACTAAAAAAGGGATACACTACCAAGCCTACAACAACTGCTGCAGCAATGGCGCTCAACCAATAAATAACAGGCTTCTTATTCTTTTTCTCTTCTTGATCTAATCGCGAGGCGAGCTGGCTCCATGCGGTTGTGCTGGGTTCTATCTTGCGTTTTTCAAAAGAGTTTTTTATAGTGTTAAGCTTCATGTTGTTGCTTTCTAATTTGTTGTACTTGTTCTTGAAGCATTAACCGTGCTTTGCGGTACTGTGTTTTACTGGTATTCTCAGAGATGTTTAAAAACCCTGCGATCTCTCTATGTTTCATATGATCTAAAGTAAACATGACAAAAACACTTTTATAACCATCGGGTAAATTATCGATGCATTTTTGGATGAGGTCTAATGCTAAGTCAGTTTCCTCTTCTTCCTTCTCATCGTTTCCTGCTTTTTCTTCGTCGATTTCATCTTTAAATTTAAAAGGATCTTTTTTCCTGAGGTGATCGATACATTCTCTTATCATGATCCTGCGCACCCAACCTTCAAAACTTCCTTTATGAGAAAAGCTATCCAACTTTGTAAACACCTTAAAGAAACCATTTAGTAAGATTTCCTCAGCTGTTTCTACTGGTGAGATATACTGACGGCATACACTCAACATTTTGGGTGCATGCTTTTCAAAAAGATGCTTTTGCGCTTTCCTATCGCCCTTAGCAGCCTTTTGAATCAGCTTTTTCTCGTTGGTATAAAGTTGTATCACTCTCACAATTTACATGCTTTCTATTGATATAGACGAGCCTGTTTTAAAAAGGTTGCCTATGAAGTTTATTTTAATTGTAATTATTCCGCTTTCGCGAAAGCGGAACACACAAAAAAATGCTTCTTCTCAATTAAATGAAAAGAAGCATTCCTATAATTTTGAGGACGGGTATCTAGGTTCTTGCGTTTTTTTTAAAGGCTATTTGTTATCTCCTTTATAACCAAAGCGTCTTAACTGCTTTTCATCACTACGCCAGTTTTTATTCACCTTTACGTAAAGTTCTATGTGCACTTGCTTGCCGAAGAATTTTTGCAAGTCTTTTCTAGCTTCCGTTCCTACACGTTTTAGCGCTGTGCCTTTATGGCCTATAATGATTCCCTTTTGAGTTTCCCGTTCCACCATTATTACAGAGCGGATTCTTATAATTTTTTCATCTTCAAAAAATTCTTCCGTGTCAATCTCTACAGAATAAGGGATCTCTTTTTTGTAATGGATCAAGATTTTCTCTCTAATGCTTTCATTGACAAAAAATCGTTCTGGCTTATCGGTTAACGTGTCTTTCGGGTAGAAAGCTGGAGAAACCGGCAGCACTTCGACAATACGAGAAAGTAGTTGAGGTACTCCAAAATTCATCAAAGCACTTACCGCAAAAATTTCAGCCTTCGGAAGTCTTTCTTTCCAATGAGCTACTGCTTCTTCCAATTGGGTAGCATCTCCTTTGTCGATCTTATTGATCAGTACAAAAACAGGAACTTCCGCAAAGGTCAAGCGTTTTTCAAAAGCCTCATTCTTCAATTCTTTCTCGCCTAATTCTACCATATAAAGAATACAGTCTGCATCTTCAAAAGCATTTTTTACAAAATCCATCATACTTTCTTGAAGTTTGTATGCGGGTTTTATAATTCCAGGAGTGTCACTTATAACGGCCTGAAAGTCTTCTCCATTTACTATTCCGAGAATGCGATGGCGAGTCGTTTGCGCTTTTGCTGTAATAATAGAAAGACGTTCTCCTACCAGCGAGTTCATCAGTGTACTTTTGCCTACGTTAGGGTTACCGACTATGTTTACAAATCCTGCTTTATGTTCCATTTTACAAAGATAGTGTTTAGGCAATCATCGTGGATTCCTCTTGATGTGTTTTTAGCAGGAGATAGTTAGGGCTTTGTTGGTGCAAGAGTTCTTATAGAAATTAATTTTCTATGGCAACGGGTTTTTATGAAGAAGCATGCCCCTAGAGAGCATTCCAGAAGGGCTGTTTTTTTTAATGTTAGGTCTAGGAATCAACCGTTTCTTTTTGCGGATTTGTGATGGGGTATATTATACATCTTACTATTGCTAATTTCTCGGCATTTGGATGGAAGAATAGCGGCTCTTTAATCGCGTCTACATAATTAGTGATATTTATATTTAATCGTTTACCAGTTGCTGTGATTTCAGTTTCAAAGTAAATTAAATTGGCCCTACCGTATGCCGTTGTGGGCATGTTGATGCCATATCACTTTATAAGAATCGCATCCTTAAGTTCTTGGAACTCATTTAAAATCACCGTCGTTTTTTATAAAGGACGATGGATGTACTATGAGTGGGAGCATACCCTGGTGTGTTTATAGAGATTCTAACACCTGTGGAGTATAGTAATTTAGAACGCGCCTCTCGAAGGTATATGCTGTCCCACCTAGTCTAAATATTTATTTGAATGGGAATGCGGTATGAGAATCTGGGAATTAGATTTTGTAGGATTCCGCAATGATAAATAGATGCGGCTACAAGTTCGCGCAATTATTTATCCCCATTATAAAAAAGGGATATTTGTTGCAATGCTGCTTTTCATCCCCTTCAAGTGAGCGATACATTTCTGATTTAATAAAGGCAGAAAGCGCCATAAAACGGTCACTCCTTAATCAATTGGTGTGTGGATCTAGCACCCAATTCATCTTCTATTTGAAGAAAATAGACTCCTGAAGGAAGATTTGAAGTGTTCATACTGTTTTCCTTATGGTTTTCTATGACTTGTTGACCTAAGGTATTAAAAAGAGTTGTTTGCGATAGACCAGTAGTACTATGTATCTCAATCCAGTTGTTAAAAGGGTTTGGAAATACAGAAACGGACGTTCTGTTTACAGAAGTGTTGGACAATGTGTAAGCATCTTTAAAGCGCAGGAGCATGGTTCTTCTAGTAGTACTGTCTGTAGCTAGGCCTACCACCACTACTTTACCATCATCTTGTAACAGGACTTGTCTACTGTAATCTTGATGTGTGCTGCGCGCTACTATAAAACGACCACCGTTTCCAAAGCTGTTGACAAGAAGCCCATTTGCACCTATGTTTAAAAGCAGCAGGTCATAATTATTATTCCCTATAATATCTGCTTGAGCGAGATAGGAACCGTCTGGTAATTGGGCAACACTGTACCCAAATGTGACTCCATAGTTGCTAGATCCATGGTCAAAATAAGCATATCCAGTAGAATTAAAAGTAGTGTCTAAAACACCATTTGAAGTCAACTTGTACATCGCAAATTTAGTATTTGTAGAGCTACTACCTGCTGCACCTATGATAAATAAGCCGCCATCGGTAGTGGTTATCATATCTCTGGTAGTATAATTTTCTAAAGGGTCTGTGATGGAAGTGATGCCGGAGTTTCCAAAACTAGTAATAAAAGCTCCTTGGGCATCTAATTTTAAAACCATAACCTCGTACTCGTTTGTAGAACTATTTAACTCTGTGCCGCTTATAATGATCTCATCTTGGGCATTAATTTGCATTTCATAGACACGGGAGTCTGTCGCTATAGGTACTTCTAAAACTCCATTTGTGCCGAAGGTTATGTCAAGATTACCTGTAGCGTCATATTTAAGAAGCTTAGTTGCTATGGATGTGTTTTGTGATGCAGCAAGAACGTAAATAGTTCCGTTACTGCTGGTGGCTATCTCCCAAACCTCGTCGTCATTTGTTCCTAGATTAGTTTTTACATGTCCATTAGTTCCAAAACTAGTATCTAAAGTTCCGTCTGCTAATAAACGAGATACAAAAACATCCCAGTAAGTGCCAAATAGGCTAAGATCACTATCTGAGGTTCCTGCAATTAGAATGGTGCCATCGGACTGCACTTGCATAGCGTTTGCATTATCTTTAGAATTTGCTGCTATATTAATGCTGGCGAATCCATTACTGCCAAACGCAAGGTCACTAGTACCGTCTTCCAGGTGTTTTTCAACTATATAGCTCGTAGTAGCATTTCCATTTCCTGCGACGAGGATGTTGTTGTTGGGCAGCATAGCAGATACATTTACAAATCTTCCATTTGTTGCGCCTGTTGCATAACCATTGGTTCCATAGGTTGGGTCTATGGATATGTTTTGCGCTAAGGCTGCACTGCAAACAAATAATAGGGTAACATTTAAAATAAGATTCTTTTTCATAACATAAAGATAAGGTTTGTTGAAATACCGCTTTCGCGAAAGCGGTATTCTTAAAAGCCATCTTTCATAATCTTAAGAATTTATATTCGGGTTTATAAATTCTTTTTTTGAATCGTCCCATGCTCTATAAAGCACGATGATCAGCAGGACTTCAAAAGTTAGTGTAGCTAATATACCTAACGGAAAAAGAATAATTAGACAAAAAGATAAACCGCCTATAATTCCAGTTATTCCACTCCATTTTGCTAATTCTCCCAGTTCCTTTCTTTTTATAAAAAAGCCAATGGCTAGAAAGAAATACATCAGTCCATAAAGAAATAAAGAAGAAAAACTAAGTACTAATCCTAGTCCTTCA
>NZ_JBLIGN010000134.1:0-4610 GCF_047636915.1 Nonlabens sp.
CATCAAACGGTAGAAGACGCCATTACAACCAACTTCTATAAGCGTCCAGAAGTGATTACAAAATTGGCTGTTTTAGAAAAAGAAGTTTTAGGTAAAATAAAGAGTCCTTTTGATGCGGCTAGTGAGCTGTTGGGATTGTAGTTTTGAATACCGTGTATCTTAGGTATAAATACGCTCAACAACTACTGATCGCTAGCGAGCTAGACGATCTGTACAGTACATTCCTCTCCCAAAAAAGTGCGTGGCATGCAGGCTTCTTAAGCGAAGATCTTTTACGTTATCGAGAAATCTATTTTGAATCACCTGTTTAGTTCAATGATTGGAATCCCTGAGCTTTTGTTACTTTAGCACCACAAACCACCCCAAATGAAAAACCTTTTCATCCTAGCCATAACCTGCATGGCCACTCTCACAAGCTGCAACAAATCCCAAGAAATGGATAAAGAAAAAACAAACGCAAAAACCTACATGGAAGAATTTCATTCCTACGCACAACCTAACGATGCTGTGATTACACATCTGGATTTAGATATTGATGTGAATTTTGATACGCAGGTGATTAGCGGTACAGCCACTTATGATGTTGTAAATAATGGCGCAACAGCTATTATTTTAGATGCTAAATATTTAGAAATCATCGCGGTAAAAGCTGATGGTAAAGAAACAAGATTCCAATTAGGCACTATGGATGAGTCGTTAGGGCAGCCGTTGCGTATTGAAATTAAAGAAAGTACCAATAAAATTGCAATCACTTACAGGACAACCGCTCAAACAGAAGCGTTGCAATGGTTAACCGCACAACAAACAGCCGACAAAACAAATCCATTTCTCTTTACACAAGGCCAGGCAATTTTAACACGTACTTGGATTCCTATTCAGGACAGTCCGCAGATACGTATTACTTATGAGGCAAAGGTACAAGTACCATCAAACCTTATGGCTGTTATGAGTGCTGAGAATCCAAAGGAAAAAACAGCAGATGGCATCTATCATTTTAAAATGGTACAACCCATTCCAGCCTACCTTATTGCGCTTGCCATAGGGGATATAGAATACAAAGCCATAAGCGATAGAACTGGTGTGTATGCAGAGAAATCCATGCTGGATAAAGTTCATACAGAGTTTTCAGATATGGAAAAAATGGTTGTTACCGCAGAGAATTTATACGGCGCTTACGACTGGGAACAATTTGATGTGATTGTATTACCTCCTAGTTTCCCTTTTGGCGGAATGGAGAATCCGCGGTTGACCTTTGCTACGCCTACGGTTATTGCAGGTGATAAAAGTTTGACTTCGCTTGTCGCGCACGAATTAGCCCATTCTTGGTCAGGTAATTTAGTTACAAATGCTACCTGGAATGATTTCTGGCTCAATGAAGGTTTTACCGTTTATTTTGAAATTAGAATCATGGAAGCCCTCTATGGTAAAAAACGTGCTGATATGTTAGCATTGATAGGTCGTCAGGATTTAGAGGATGAATTAGAATCCTTAAAAGACAGCCCAAATGACACCAAACTAAAGTTAGATTTAAAAGGTAGAAATCCTGATGAGGGTATGAACAGCATCGCTTACGACAAAGGTTATTTGTTTTTAAGAACGCTGGAAGAAAAAGTAGGTCGTGAACAAATGGATGGCTTTTTAAAATCCTATTTTAAGAAAAACGCTTTTTCCACAACAAATACTGAAGATTTCATAACGTATCTCAATACTAATTTACTAGAAAAGAACAACATCACCTTTAATACAGAAGAATGGATCTACCAGCCTGGTGTTCCAGATAACGCAGCCATTATTGAATCCGATGCATTTACACGTGTAGAAAAGGTCTTACAAGCATTTGTGGAAACCAATACCATTGACGCCAGCATAACCACTACGTGGACACCACAGGAATGGGTTCATTTTGTCCGTAATTTTCCAGAAGACATCACCTTAGAGCAACTGCAACAACTAGACGACACTTTTTATTTTACGGATTCTACGAACTCTTACATCAGCATGGTTTGGTATGAGCAATCCATTATAAAGGGCTATCATGGCAACAAGGTCGATTCCAAAATCTCAGAATTCTTAAATACCGTAGGAAGACGCTGGTATGTAACGACGCTATTTAAAGCATTTAAAAAAACAGACCGGATAGAAGAAGCCTTAACTATTTATAAAACTGCACGACCTAATTACCATTCGGTTACTTCCAATACGATTGATGAATTGTTAGGGTTGTAGTTTTGGATAAAGTAGATCTTAGGGATAAGCATCGCTCCAGCACTCCAAGATTTTTGTAAAATCCTACCTTATATTCCTCTCGCAAAAATGGCGCGTCAGGTGCAGGCTTCTTAAGCGAGGATCTTTTTGATGTCTATTTTTAAAAACATTCTGAAAAAACATAAAAATAGCTTAGTGGATGCCTCCTTTTAAAGTCCTTAATCTATAAATTGTAAAACATTGTTTTTGACTATTTTTACCTAGGGAAAAATTATGAGGTATTGTCCTAGGTTTCCGTCACTTTTCAATTAGATCCTAGTTAAATGAATGAATTAGCAACTTTTGCAATTACGGTGTTCACTGGCTTTTTTGCCATTATGAATCCGATTTCTAATATGCCCATATTCCTCTCCTTAACAGAAGGAGCAGATAAGGAGACCAAACAAAGAATCAATTTAAAAGCCATACTGGTTGCTTTCATCATAGTTGCTGTATTTGTCCTGCTTGGTAATTTTATCTTTGACTTATTCGGCATTACCATACCCGCTTTTAAGATTACGGGTGGAATTTTAATCTTCTTTGTCGGATTTGAAATGTTACAGTCCAAAAAATCAAACATTAAGAATTTACGAAAGGTAAATATTGATGAGAACATAGCTATTTCACCGCTGGCAATTCCTATTCTAGCAGGCCCAGGAACCATCGTAACAGCAACCAACTTTGTTGCCAACACAACGTCTTATATAAATATAGCCGTTGTTATTCTAGTTTTTGCTTTGATGTGTTTTCTCAATTACATAGCCTTTACACTAAGCGATATCATTGCAAAAAAGATAGGCGATAATGTAATCTCTGTAATCGGTAAATTGATGGGGTTGATCATTGCCATTATAGGGACTAATATGATTATTCAAGGAATAAAATTATCCTTTGATGTTTTTAATTAAAACCACCCCTATTGGCCATCTCGCATAAGAGCGCTTTATACCAAATGGAACATTACATGCGATCACTGATCTCTAGGGGTTACAATTAGTCGCTTGTAGGTCTTAAGAATGTGTGCGTGTACAATTATCAAAAGTCATTTTTCACTTTCCAAAAGCTCCACAACTGCATCGATAACCACTGGAAAACTAACAGAATTGGCTATAAAACAAAGCTCATGAGCCTTTTTATGTAAATCTATAGCAAGTGCTTTTTGAGCAACATTGGTGATCGTTGCCACCGGATTTAATTGAACTTTAGTAAAACCACCACTTAAATCTGATCGCAATTCTAGTGTTCCAACAGCCTTGTCTTTGTAATCTACCACCTCAACCCCTTGTTGCTGGCACACATAGAAATAGGACATCATGTGACAAGATGAAAGTGCGCTGAGCAGTAAATCTTCGGGATTGTGTTTGCTGGCTTCTCCTTTAAATTCGCTAGCCGCAGAGATGTTTAAATTGGATTTTCCTGCGGTTTTAGAAGTATGTGTTTTGGGATTTTTATGATCGCCTTTTTTCCATTGGGTAGCCACTTCAAAATAGAATTGCTTTTTCATCCCTATTTAATTTATAGTAGTGGAAACTCCGTATCTCGCTTTCGCGAAAGCGTATACCCACGCAAAAAACAAACCTAATAAAGTCCCCATAAACGCTCCCATGAGCACATCACCTAGATAATGAACGCCTAGATAAACACGACTGTAAGCAACCAGAACTGCCCAGACGAGCATAACGATGCCCAATGTCTTGTGTTTCCTTTTCAATATAAACCACAAAAAGGTAGCTAGTGCAAAAGCACTGCTGGCATGGCCGCTATAAAAACCATAGGTGCCGCCACTTTTACCTACCTTAGAAATAAGACCTTCTAAAGCAGGTTCTCTAAATGGACGGAATCTTTCAAAACCGTTTTTAAAAAGATTTGCCAGTTGATCTGTACAGGTGATTAATAGAGCTATAGCAATCAATGCGATGGCTAAATTGCGAACTCCTAATTTTTTATACAGTGTAAAAAGTATATATAAATAAAGCGGTACCGCATAAAATTTATGAGTAACGATATTGAAGAATAGGTCAACAGCATCATTTCCCCAATCATTAAGAAATAAGGTGGCGTCCCAGTCTAATTTTTTTATATCTTCCATTATTGATCGTAAAGTTCCATTTGCTCGTCGTAGAAACGACTGGCTTCTTCTATCAGGTTTTTAGTCTCTTCTTCCAGTTCTTCGGCATCTGCTTTTGTTACTTCTTCAAGAAACTCTACTTCGTCATCTTTAAGATTGATGATAAAACGTGGATATTCTAAGTGAATGACAAAAATATCTTCAGGATAATGAACGTTATCGCCCATGAGAAATCTAGGAAGTTCCATAAAATGAATAGTTGAATTTCTAATATAAACGCAATTTAATCATTAGTGAG
>NZ_JBLIGN010000135.1:0-4598 GCF_047636915.1 Nonlabens sp.
GGTAGCCTTAGCCATTTTAGTCCAAGCGATTACTTCCTTTCTTCTTACTAAAATATTAAGTGTACAAGCGCAGTATATGATTTCTGAACTGAGAGCGCAAGTTCAAAAAAAGGTACTGTCATTACCTATTCGATTTTTTGACAATACCAAGTCTGGTGCTCTGGTATCAAGAATTATGAGCGATGTAGAAGGGGTTCGTAATTTAATAGGAACTGGACTGGTACAATTAGTAGGTGGCTCCATAACCGCCGTGGTATCATTAGTCTTGCTATTACGCATTAGCTGGACGATGACTTTATTTATCCTAATCCCATTGGCTATTTTTGCTCTAATTGCAATAAAGGCATTTAAAATTATACGACCAATTTTTAGAAATAGAGGTGTCATTAATGCTGAGGTCACAGGTAGGTTAACAGAAACGTTAGGTGGTGTAAGAGTCATAAAAGGTTTTAATGCCGAAGAGCAAGAAAACAAAATATTTGAAGAAGGCGTAGAACGACTATTTCAAAATGTGAAAAAAAGTTTAACGGCGACAGCTATTATCACCAGTTCTTCGACCTTTTTATTGGGTCTAGCTACAACAGGAATCATGGGAATAGGTGGTTATAAAATCATGATGGAAGAGTTAACTATAGGAGATTTTTTAACCTTTACTTTTTTATTAGGATTGATGATTGCACCGATCGTGCAAATGAGCAATATAGGTAGTCAACTGACAGAAGCTCTAGCAGGTCTAGACCGAACTGAAGAATTAATGAATATGACGCCTGAATCTGACGAAGAGAATCGAACGGAATATTTAGAGAACTTTGAGGGTCATATTGTATTTAACAACGTCTCTTTTGCGTACGAAGAAAACAAAGAAGTATTGCATAACATCAATTTTGAAGCAAAATCAGGTGAGGTCATTGCTCTGGTAGGTAGTTCAGGTTCTGGAAAAAGTACGATTGCAGGACTTGCGGCAACCTTTTTAAATCCTCAGTCGGGCACCATAACTGTCGATAGGCAAGATATAGCTACGATCAATCTCAATAGTTTCAGAAAACATCTAGGAGTCGTTTTACAAGATGAGTTCCTTTTTGAAGGTACGATAAGGCAAAATATCCTTTTCCCTAGACCTAATGCCACAGAAGAGGAACTAAAAGCAGCTGTAAAAGCTGCCTATGTAAACGAGTTTACCGACCGATTTGACGAAGGCTTAGATACATTAATAGGCGAACGTGGAGTAAAACTGTCAGGCGGTCAACGTCAACGTATTGCCATTGCAAGAGCTGTACTAGCAAATCCAAAAATTTTAATTTTAGATGAAGCTACCTCTAATCTAGATACAGAAAGTGAAGCATTAATTCAAAAAAGTCTGGCAGAATTGACTAAAGGAAGAACCACCTTTGTCATCGCACACCGATTAAGTACTATTAGAAAAGCAGATCAGATTTTAGTGATAGAAAATGGCCGCATTGCCGAACAGGGAACGCATGACGAATTGATTGCTAGTGAAGGTAGGTATTACAATTTGTTTACCTATCAGGCGCGCATTTAAAAGGTAAGAATTTCTATTCAACTTTTTTAGTTGGATTAGAGATGGTGTTCACGGTAAAATTGTGAACCTACAATTGAACTAAATAGCCTATTTTATTAATAAATTCTACAAAGTCTTTACACATGGAAAGAATAGTTGTCTAAAAGGAAATAAGACCTAATATAAAAAACAACACTTTCCCAGTTGGCGCAAGCGTCACGCTCGTGATCTACACAACAATAGTTAAGAAAAAAGGAAAGCTAGCAATGGTTTTCTTTTTTTTATGCTATGGAATTAAAGTGTCGCTACATTTTTATTAAAGAAGTCTTTGAACTTCTTTTTAGTAAGAAAGGAATCAATCATTTAAAAGATCATAGAGCGTTTTTCCTCGTGCAGTTCTTGCGTAGTTGAAGTTGTTCCATAGTACTCTTATCTTCAACCTCTACTTCTTGCGGCAGCTGTCCAGCCATATAGAACAAGTTCATCTAGAGTTACATTAAAGAAACTAGCTATCTTCCCTAGAGTGTTTAAAGAAATCTCATGTGGACCGCTTTCCATCTTGCATTAGGGAACGGGGGATGCCTAAAAATTAAGATACCAGTCTTTGGGGCCTCTGAGGTTTATTTGGCGAGTATCATTTAATTCAAAATCATTGCATTTGAACAAATTAAACTACTACAAATGAGATTTTTAAAACTTGATAATAATCAGGGTCAAAACTTAGGATCTAGTGCTTCACGGCGTGCAGGTTCGATTCCTGTCATCCGCACAAGAGTCTAAAGCCGCTATAACAGCGGCTTTTTCGTTTTTCGATGTTTAATACAAACAAATGAAAAACACAAGTGAGTATACTTTTACCACAGATTTGAAAAATAGAAAATACACTTCATCTCAATTAAGCATATGCAAAGTCACCGTACATGGTAAAAAAGTAGCTGCCATTGCGCCTGGTAAAAGAAGGTCTATTTATTTTAGATACCTGGTCAACTTTACAAATTTTATAAGAAGCTCAACAATTTAAAAACGGTTGCCGAACGGCGTAAATACGGAATGGCACTGGCAGAAGTTTATGTAGAACTACTAAACCGTGGCTGGTGACTAGAAAACGACAATGGCTCACAAGAAAACATACAACCTGCTAATACACTGCAGGAAGCTTATAAGATAGCGGTTTATAGCACTATTATCTGCCCAAGTACAAACACAATTAATTTGCAGTAAACGAAGTAGAACCAAATAAAAAATTAAATACTGGCGGAAGTTTCGTGTTTGTTTTTTGATCTATTAATTTCGCCGCCAAGAACCAATGCTGCAGAAATAATTATTAGATTTTTAATTATGTATTGCCCTTCCAATGTAGGAAGTAAAATATTATTTGATTGAAAAGTTACTTCAGGAAGAAAAACCAATGGCATAAAAGTCCCTAACATCTGCGCAAATAGCAGTATAATAGCCATCCGTGTTGTTTTCTCAAAGAGAAAGCAAATACCTATAATAACTTCCCACCATCCAATAATTATTAACCAATTATCTGCAGAACCGAATGGCAACCATACAACAGTCGCTTTCAGTAGACCCTCTGCGGGCGATAGATGCAATGGTTTTAATATTCCAAACCAAATAAATATGATACCAAACGAGAGACGAATTGCAATTCTGCTCGTCCTTTTCATAATTTTTATTGACCTCTGATCTAACTTTTTAATAATTTCCTTGTCAAATTTTTTGATAATTCCTTTCATAATCAATTTTAAATTTGGTAACAGTTTGTCTTTCTTATCTAATTGTTGCAAACAGATGGTATTTTCATGATGTGAAAAAATTTGAGACTTCTGTGTTTTAGATTGGATAGAATATCTTGAGAAACAGTAATTTTTACACTAGCTTTTTGTTTGTTATAATAACTATCAAACTCAATTTTCGATAGTTCCTTGGTAAAAAAAAAAGCAAAAATAGTAAAAATTATTTATGACACGATAAAAAAAAATCAGTAATTGAATTCAATATCTTACCATTATCAATCAAACGATGGCGTAATTTATGGTTTTAAAAGGCATTAAATAAACTGGCTTAGTTTAGTGCCCAATAAGATCGGAATATTATTATGAATCTCAAATAATACATTTGAAACATGAAGTTCAAGAAATGGAGCTTAGCAGAAAAGCTGGAAATCCTTCCCAAATCAGAGGAATTGGGAATTGTAGAAGCTTGTCGTAAATACAGTGTCAGCACCGGCACTTTTTACAGCTGGAAGAAGAAGCTGTTGAAGTTGTTCCATAGTGGTCTTATTTTCCACCTCTAACTCTTTTGGCAGCTCCCCATCCATATAGACCAAGTTCATCGAGAGAAACGTTATAGAATCTAGCAATCTTTTCTAGAGCGTTTAAAGAAATCTCACGCTGCCCGCTTTACATCTTGCTGTAGGAAATGATGGATACCTTAAAATTAAGATACCAGTTTTTGGGAGCTATGAGATCTATCTTGGCGATTATCAAGGCGGTTATCATTTAATTTAAAATCAGTACATTTGGAATACAAAATATTTCAAATGAGAACTTTAAGACTTAAAAACAATCAGAGTAGAAAATTTACATTTGTCTTGCTATTTGCTTTTATTCTTCAGGCAGCAGCTCAAAATTCACAACGACCTGTTCCTGAAAGTTGGAATATCGCTAGCATTGAAAAAGTAGCGGCCGTTGAACTTGAGAAACCAAATTTAGCTCCTTTAAAAGCCGAAGATGCTGTTAATGATTTAGATAAGTCTATTCCTTGGCGATTTGGATATGATCATTTTGTAGATTACGGCATAGATAATGCTGGAAAATGGCATTCATTACCAAACGGTGATCGCATTTGGAGAATTAAATTTATTTCTCCTAACGCATTATCAATGAATCTGATTTTTGATAGTTATAATATTCCTATCGGAGGAAAAGTATACATCTATAGTGGTGACAAATCTCAAATTCTAAATGTATTTACACATCAACACAACAGTCCTGAAGAAATTTTAGGAACATGGATGGTTGATGGTGAAAGTATTTGGATTGAATATTTTGAACCAAAAAAAGTAAGTGGT
>NZ_JBLIGN010000136.1:0-4597 GCF_047636915.1 Nonlabens sp.
CTTAAAGCCGTATGTATATCCAGTCCATTTTCTTTTAAGAAAGCTGGGTCAGTCATCGCATTTAACAAACTAAGACTATCTGGTTCCATTTGCTGCGATAACCTTCCTGCAAGGTTTTCTAATCTTTCTTGATTGTTAAAAGTAACTTTAATAGGCCTATTCTGACTGCGCACCGTATTTATTATATCGTTATTGTTGGAGCCTTTCACAATTAGAAAACGACCTGGTTTTACGTTCTCGTGATATTTTTTTTTCACAGCTGTAGTGTGAAAATCATCTCGGTTTTCCACCGCCTCAGCAATGATCAAGTAAGCGGCCTTATAATCGGCGTTAGTCGGGATATAGACTTCATAGGTGGCTGTCTCGAAATTAGTATTAGGAGCAAAAAGCACTGCCCAAACATTATGGGCAAAGAATCCCATACCGACTAATCCCAACAATACAATTCCTAGGATAATTTTTTTGTAATTACTATTCATTGATCAATTGGTAAAAGTGTTCGTTTTTATAGGATTTTTCTGTAGCGATCCAATCTTTTTTTATTCCGCTTTCGCGAAAGCTTAACTTCTCAAATAATATGCGGCTAGAGAGATTATCTTCACTAATAGTGGCGTATAATTGATGTAATCGCAGGTGTTTAAAAGCATATTCTATCAGGAGCTCTAGACCAGCTGTAGCAAATCCTTTTGTGCGGTCAGCCTCTTTTAAAATCGCAATTCCTACACCAGCACGCTTGTGATAAGGATCAAAATCATATAAATCTACAACACCTTTTATTTCCTCTTTTGGATTACAGATCGCCAGTCGCAATTGTTTTACTTCGTAAATATCGCGATGCGCATTTTCCAAATACTCTCTAATGGTAAATTTTGAGTAGGGTGTTATGGTGTTACCAAATTCCCATAAGGCTGGATTATTCTCTAACTCATAGATAAAGTCTAAATCTTCAGTATCTACAGCTCGCAAACGGCATATATTGTTTTGTAACATCATGCTTCTATCTCACCTTTAAAGACTTGAACCGCAGGACCCGTAAGCCAAATGTCCTCATATCCCTGAGGTGTAGGTCGGTATTTTACCTTTAATTCACCACCAAGTGTTAAGAGAATAACCTCCTTATCTGGAGTTTGTTTTGTGCTATGCATAGCAAGTGCTACCGCAGTGACGCCTGTTCCACAGCTCAATGTTTCACCTTCTACTCCACGTTCATAAGTGCGTACTTTAAAAACGTTGCCTTCTTGTGGTTCTACAAAATTGATGTTTGCTCCTTCTTTACCATAAAGCTTATTTCTTATAGCTCTTCCTTGTGTAAAAACATCTGTATGATCTAAGTCATCCGTTAATTGCACATGATGAGGCGATCCTGTATTTGTAAAAACATGTCCAGGAAAAACTTCTACTAAAGAAACCTTACTCATCTGAAGGCTAACAATACCGTCATTTAGTACATGTGCCTGATGGAAGCCATCGATAGCTACAAAATTCGCTTCTTCTTTCACAATACCTAAAAACTGTGCAAAACTCACTAGACAACGACCACCATTACCGCACATAGAACTTTCGTTTCCATCTGCATTGTAGTACACCATGGTAAAATCTAAGGTCTCGTGATTTTCTAGCAGCATCAATCCGTCGGATCCTATCCCGAATTTACGATCACAAAGTCGTGCAATAAGCTCCACATTATTTTTATCAAAAGTAAGTTCTCGATTATCGATAATAACAAAGTCATTACCTGTTCCTTGATACTTAAAGAATACAATAGTTTCCATCTGAACAAAAATACAGTAATACCAGTTACTGTATGGATTTACAAGAAAAGAAAACGACCCTTACAAGAAATTCTTTACAAGAAATTCTTTACAAGAAATTCTTTACAAGAGGTATCCAGCCAATTGTAACCGCAGATGCTGCTTATATGTATACCGTTACCGAATTCATCTATATATGTTGTTTAAAAAAATGGAGCTGTTTTTTATCGCGTTGTAGCATAACCTATAAATTAAGACGGCTTAAGCCTTAGATATTCTAATTGTAGTTACTGTTCTATAGTATGATCACCATACTAGTGGTCCTCTTTTAAGGTGTGTAATTTATTTGTATTGAAGGTACCTGCAGCAATTTTATAAAAGTTTCCAGGAACCGCCGTATGATTATTTTTAACCATAACAAGCGGAATAAAACCCGTTTATTGCGGTAATTAAAGGGTGAATTAATGGATTGTCATCCAATTCTAAAAGTGTTAAACAGCGTTAAACCTACTCCTTAAATGCAATTCTATCTGTAACTTTATGTTATCAATAAAGAGCACAAGTTTAAACTCCTTACTGCCGATTCCAAGATAGATGCTTGAGCTATAATTTTGGCCTTTTACCTATATGCAAGACTATTATATAGTTCAAGGAAAGACCTTACTTAGTTTAGAAGATGACAATTTTAGTTTCAAAACAGGAGTTTAAGAGAGGTTTTAATTCAACAAATCGCACATGAAATCATTTATAAAAACATTGGGAATTGCCATCCTGGGTGGGGCAATTGTTTTAGGGTCCTACAAATTCTTTTTTGAGGAGAATTCACAACAATTTAAATATCCAGAAACTATACAAACAAAAGAAACTACTCCTGTATCTTCTGTAAACTATCTGGCTTCTAGTTCTATTGCAGGAATTGATTTTACAGAAGCTGCAGAAAAAACAGTGCACGCTGTTGTTCACGTAAAAAACAAAACAATTGCAAGAGTACGACAGTCTTGGTCAGATGTACGGTCTGGTCGCGTTCCTTATCGGGAAGCCATAGGAACTGGAAGTGGCGTGATCATTACAGAAGATGGATATATTGTAACTAACAATCACGTGATTGAAAATGCTCGCGAGCTGGAAGTAACTCTTAACAACAATAAAACCTATAAAGCAACATTAATAGGTACAGAACCTAATAGCGATATCGCTTTATTAAAAATTGAGACCGAGGAAATACTTCCTTATATTATTTTCGGTAATTCTGATCAGACAAAGATTGGGGACTGGGTTCTTGCAGTGGGAAACCCTTTTAATCTGACCAGTACCGTAACTGCTGGAATTATTAGCGCAAAAGGTAGGGACCTAGACGCTACAGATTCAAATGTTCAAAGCTTTATACAAACTGATGCCGCTGTGAACCCCGGTAACTCAGGTGGCGCACTCGTCAACATCAATGGTGAATTAATCGGTATCAATACAGCCATTGCTTCTAAGACTGGATCTTATGTAGGGTATTCTTTTGCCGTACCTTCTAACAATGCTCGCAAAATAATTAACGACATTATGGAATTCGGTTTTGTGCAAAAGGGAATGTTGGGAATACGTGGTGGTGATTTAAATGGGAACATTGCAAAAGAATTAGGAATCAATGAAACAGAAGGAATTGTAGTCTCTGAGGTTGTGGAAGATAGCGGTGCCGATATAGCAGGACTGCTTAAAGGAGATGTAATTACCATGATTGATCAGATCAAAGTGACAAAATTTGCAGATTTGACTGGTTATGTGACCAGTAAAAACCCTGGAGATATTTTAATAGCAAGAGTATTACGCGATGGAGTTCTTAAAGATGTGAATATTGAATTAACTAAAAACAATACGACACGTATAACTGCTATAGGTATGGATTTACGCAATTTAACTCCAGCAGATCGCGCCACATATCAAGTAAAAGAAGGAGTTAAAATCGTACAAACTACAGGCGATCTTTCCAGATATAATATGAGTGACTATATCATAACAAAAATTAATGACCGTCCAATCTCTAACATAGAGGATGTTCAAAAAGTATTGAAAGACGTTAGTCCAAATGCTACTTTATTGATCCAGATGAAGAATAGTGCTGGAGAAACAGAACGTTTTAGGTATGCGATGGATTAAGTGATTAAGTGAAAAACCTCCAGATGACATAGGCGCTTATTTGGAGGTTTTTTTATATTTTAAGGATGTGGAAGTTCAGCTCCCTTATTTTTAAATGAGAAGATTATAAAAAAAAGATAATCTTATGGCTGTTCTAACTATCGGTGTTCTAAAACAATTCGATTTATTCGTTCAAAATTTAAAGGTTTTGAATTTTTTTTCACCATTTCGTGCAATGAACACATGCCATAGCAAGATTTCAACTCTAAGGTTAAGGGTTTAAAAGTATGTTATATATATGTATTTAGCCCTAAAGAATATCTTGATTTACGTGCTGCTTAACCAGTTGATATTCGGGATAAGTTTCTTCTAAGTATTCCTCGACTTTTTTAGGGATTACTAGGAGCATCACATACAGCATGATGCACATAAGTACAAAGCAAAAGCTCATTACACCAAGCAACCAAGCGTTAATGTTTGAAAAAGAGCTTGTACGAGTCAGTAGTATATTAAAAAAGTGAAAAGGTATCAGGCCTATGCCAGAGCTTAAACCATATCCCATGATAATATCTTTAAAAAGCCATTTTTTTTCTTCGTTACGTTGTTCCCTTTTTTTCTTTCGATAACTAGAGACGGTAGCGGCAATAGCAAGACTAATCAACATAAGGCCTAGTGTTATGCTAAAATAATCAGTCGCTACATCTATCGCTCTAAGAAGGTAA
>NZ_JBLIGN010000137.1:0-4573 GCF_047636915.1 Nonlabens sp.
AGCTTTCCCAATGGAATCTAGTAAGGAAATATTTCGATTTCTGTATACATTTTTTCGAATGGTGTAGCGATTTTCTATTTCAAGACGTTCTTCAAGCCATTTACCGATTTCACTCTTTACAGGATTAGCAACCGCTTTAGAAGTTAACTATTGGGACACTTTAATTTTTTTAAGACATATAATGAGCTTTCCTACTTTTTTACCTGCTTGAAAAATAAACACATCCAGACAGGTTTTTTCCTGGAAATTAACTGACGCACCATTTTTTGCGATATAAACACCCATTTAATTCCAAGTCATTCCTTCTAATGCTCGATCGAACCATAGAAGGAACTGGATGTTCCATTTTGAAAATGCCTTTATAAAAAGAAGAACGATTAGAGTCAGATCTGTTCAGATAAAATTTGCTTTTGGTAGTACTCATTCATGGAGTAGGGTCAGATTAGAGGGCAATAGCATCCACTTTTTTAGGGACTCAAAAAACACATCATCCATTCTAAAAGTTATTTGGTTACTTACATGTACCGTGCTAATATAGATAAGATAGTCGCTCTAAGCCATTACCTCTAATTTCCCATAAAAGGCTGTTATCTATTTGTGAATTTGCATGTTGTGTTGCTATAATAAGCGCTATAAAGGGGAATAAGTATTTCATAAAAAGACAAAATAATTTAAGTATTAAAAAATGCTATAATGGGTCTAAAGCAGGACAAACACATTTTGAAATCAAAAGTTTAACGATCTGTTATCATTAGTAATATTTTATAAAATCAACAACCTTAAGGCAGTAAATATTACGGAACCTAAAAAATCCTTATTTTTACCATATTCTACAATATCACTAAGATATTTAGAGTTATTGATGTCATGTCCAACAGTAATAAATTGGAGCATCATGTTAAGTGGTCCTTGGTATAAGTTTAAAACCTATTTTTTGAAACAGTTTTTCTATAATTTATGTGTCATATTTTTGCTTTTAGCCATTATTACAGGCTGTAGCAGGAAAAGAAATTCTTTTATAAGCCGCAATTTTCATGCGGTAGGTACAGAATATAACGTTTTGTATAATGGTAATTTAGCCTTACAAGCAGGTCTTGATGGGTTAGAACAAACTTATAGGGATAACTACTGGGAAGTACTACCAGTAGAGCGCATGACCACAAAGAATCAAGTCTTTTTACCAGGGGAGAAACCAGCAGATCCTAACTTTGAGCGAGCAGAAGAAAAAGCAGTAAAAGCGGTACAAAAGCATTCGATGTTAATTAATGAGATCGAATATAATATGCAAATAGACGAGTCCTATATGCTGCTCGGTAAAGCACGATATTACGACCAGCGTTTTATTCCAGCATTAGAAGCGTTCAATTACATATTGCAATTTATGCCAGAATGTGATCAAATCAATCAGGCCAAAGTGTGGCGTGAGCGAACCAACATGCGACTAAATAACAACGAAACGGCAATTAAAAACTTGAAAAAGTTACTTAAGGAAGAATCAGGAACTATAGCGATGGAAGATTTAGCTATTGCAAATGCAACTTTGTCGCAAGCCTTTTTAAATTTAGAACAAGTAGACAGTGCTTTAGTGTATATGAACCGTGCAGAGAATGAGACGGAGAACCAGGAAACTCAAGCCAGATATAAATTTATTACAGCACAGCTTTTTGTAAAAACAGGTCAGCGTGATAGTGCTTTTGCTCATTACGATCAAATCATTGAGATGCATCGCAAGGTACCACGCCGTTACTATGTGAACGCTTTTGTTGAAAAAATTAAGAACTTTGATCCATCTCAAGACAATAAATCAGAACTTCTCGCTGCTATAAACGAACTAGAGGAAAATAGAGAAAATAGACCTTGGTTGGATGCTATTTATTCTCGCAAAGCGATTTATTATGAGAAGGAAGACAGCATAGATGGAGCAAAAGAATATTATAACAAATCCCTTCGTGCAAAGAATGGCCAAGATCAATATTTGAGAGCTAATAATTATGCAGCTTTAGGAAAAATAAGTTTTGATCAATCTATGTTTGTAAAAGCGGGTAAATATTATGACAGTGCCGTTGTAAATTATATCGAGCGTACAAAAGAACATCGATTGGTTACCAAAAAGAGAACTAATCTAGATGATGTAATTCTTTATGAAGGAAGACGTCGCCATGCAGACAGCATTTTTAAAGTTCTCGCTATGTCTTCAGAACAACAAGTAATCTATTATCAAGAATATATTGATAGCTTAAAAGCAGAGGAAGAACGTATTGCTGAAGAGGCAGAAGTAGAAGCCTCAAAAGCTGCTCAGGAACAAAACGCTTTTTCAATCATCAGTAATAATAGTGTTACAAAGCGAGGAAATACGGGTCCTTCCTTTGGAACTCCTGGGTCTGCTATAGGCTCTAATCCTACTGGCGCGTCAAGTTCCTTTTATTTTTTCAATCAACAAACGGTTGCACGTGGTAAGATGGACTTCAGAGGAAAATGGGGAAAGCGCAATCTAAAAGATAACTGGAGGCGTAAGAATAAAAAGGAAGAGCTGGAAACTGAAATAGTTGAGGAAGAAATAGTTGAGGAAGAAGAAGTGCGGCCAGAATTTAAGACGGAGTTTTATACGAGCACACTTCCAGAAGGTAGGCCTGTGCTGGACAGCATCGCACAGTCTAGAAATTTTGCGTATTATCAATTAGGGGTTATATATAAGGAGAAGTTCAAGCGCAATGATCTTGCTATCAATCGTTTTGAGATTTTGTTGACTCATGACCCAGAGGTAAAGCTTTTACTTCCGGCACTTTACAACCTGTACTTAATATATAAAGAAGACAGTAGTGGTGGTGTTTTTGCGCAAGCAGAACAATTAAAAAACAGGATTATAGCAGATTATCCAGAAACAAGGTACGCCCAAATTTTAAGAAATCCAGGGGCGAAAATAGATGACAGTGCGAGTCCTCTCGCTGTGTATAATCGTTTGTATAAAGAGTATGAAAAAGAAAATTACGATAAGGTTATTAAAAGCGCAGAGGAATATGTAACCTTGTTTAATGGAGATGATATGGTCCCAAGGCTGGAGTTGTTAAAAGCATTTGCTGCTGGAAGATTATATGGTTTTCAAGAATATAAAAAAGGAATAGATTATGTAGCTTTAAATTTTCCCAATACAGAGGTGGGTAAAAGTGCTCAAAAACTAGTCACAGATGCTGAGGCATTTAAAATTTCTGAGGTTTTCCTTCCAGAAGAAGGGCTCACAGATTTTAAACTGGTTTATAGATTTAGAAATGCTGAGGTTGCCGCTAGGGATGCCCTTAAGAAAAAATTTACAGAGGCATTTAAAGAGGAGAACTTTACTTTTACAGTGTCTACAGATGTGTATAATGAAGATGACAAACTGGTCGTTGTTCATGGATTAAATTCAAAATTAGGAGCTCAAGGTTTAGGCGATCTTATGGCAAATCCAGAGAATGTTTATAAAGTATCCAAACCTTTCTTTACCATAGCTTCAGAAAATTATAAGATTACTCAAGTTTATAAAAACTTAGATAAGTACGAGAAAGAAATGTTTTAAAGTAAAATTATGTTTAAAGATAAAAATAGCAACAAGTCTTTTATGGAATCAGGGAAGTCACAAAATAGAATAAGTCATGGAACAATTATTAAAGGCGATGTGGAAAGCGATGGTGGTTTTAGAATAGATGGAACAATAAACGGGACACTCAAAACACCAGGAAAGGTGGTTATAGGGAAAGATGGAAAAGTGGATGGTACATTAGAATGTGCTAATGCAGACATAGAAGGTTTTTTTTCCGGGAAACTAATTGTACAAGGTTTGCTCTCTTTAAAGTCATCGGCAGTTATTACAGGCGATGTTATTACAGAAAAACTTGCTGTAGAGCCAGGGGCTGTTTTTAATGCTACCTGTAAGATGGAGTCTGGATTAAAATCCATAACTACCAGTAAAAAAGATATGTCTGCTTAAGTTAACTTTTTAAAACACCTTTTAATTTTATGAATTTCTATTTTAAAGCGTTTTTACTTATTCTTGTGATGGCCTTTATAGGTTTTGGTATGCACTCGTATGTAGTAGAGTTTTCAGTATTTAACTTGTACAATCTCTATAGCTTTCTTGGAATAGCTACATTGGGATCTGTTTTTGGAATGTATTATTTATATCAATTAGTACCGGATCAATTGGGTTACGTTTTTTTAGTAACAGTCTTTGTGAAATTTGGTGCGGCATTGGTTTTATTCCCTCAATTATTGAGTGAGGAACCTTCTTTGAGTAAGGGACAAATACTTTCTTTTCTATTGCCCTATTTTATCTTTTTAGCAGTAGAAGCTTTTATGGTGATCAAATGGCTCAACGATAATCCTTTAGAGTCTTTTGAAGATCAGTAAATCTTGTAAAAAATTAACGATAAAAACGCTGTTTTTTAGTTTCTTTTTTATCGTACATTTGCACGCGAATTAAGAAACCGAACTTTTAAGGTGCATTACATGTTTAAAACTTATTTTAAGAGCGTATTTTTTGTTTTGATTTTTACTGCGTTCGCTACAGCAACGGCTCAAGATCATGCAAACGATCCAT
>NZ_JBLIGN010000138.1:0-4554 GCF_047636915.1 Nonlabens sp.
ATTGAGTTAGTCATTTAATTTTCGTTTATTAGAACAGTTAAAACAAAGTGTGTTCATCAATGATAAGGATGATATATACTAATTTTAATGTTAAATTTATCATTATCATTATCATTTATATTTGATTGTGAACAAATTAAATATGAAAAATCCAATTAAGATCTTTTTTTTAATATTATTTTTCTTTACTTCCTGTAGTAATGAGGATAACTCAACAGCTAATATTGAAACGAGCAATAAATCTGCAAAAAGGGAATTGATTAAAGAATCAGGTTACTCTTTATGGTTAGAAATAGGTATTTTAGAAAATGGAGTGCCAGTATTAACTGCTGATAAGAATTCTTTAATTGAAGCGGTAAACAAAAATCACTTGGAAGAGTCTGGTATTCACCCTATGCTTGAAAATGTTTCTATTGATGAAATTGAAAATTCTTATTATCTAACTTTTTTGGGACCAGAAGTAAAAGTGAGTTTCTATGTGCAAAAAAGCAGCAATAATACTTTACTCGCAGCTAGTGGTACATCTTGTAAAACAACCGCTTGTAGTCAAGAACAATTAGGTTGTATTCCTAAGTATCCAAACAATCCTGCTGGAGAACCAGGTATTGGAATTTGTACTCCATGTGCTAATGGTGGTGATTGTTCTAAAACGGTAAGTGGTATTTCTTTACTGGAGTAGCGATCTTCTTACCATGTAATAGATATATATTTTGAGCAACTAGATTTTATTAAATAACAAATGATTCAGTAAGAAAAAACACCCCTATAAAACTGCGTTTTCTAGGGGTGTTTTTTTTGCTCTGAGAATAGATATAACTTCTGTTTTCTATACTCTGTTCTCTATAAAATATTGTCTTATAATGCCACAGTTCCTTGACTCACTTGCGCCTCACGATCAATCTTTTTAATCAATCCTTGCAGTGCTTTTCCTGGACCTACTTCTATAAATTCCGTAGCGCCATCTTTGATCATTTGTTGTACGGATTGTGTCCATTTTACGGGAGCGGTAAGTTGGTAAATCAAGTTGGTTCTGATGTCATCTGTATTAACTACTGCAAAGGTAGATACGTTTTGATAAATAGGACACGTAGGTTTTTTAAATTGGGTGTGCTCTATGGCTTTTGCGAGTTCTTCTCTTGCTGGTTCCATTAATGGAGAATGAAAAGCACCACCTACTGGAAGAATTAGTGCTCTTTTGGCTCCTTTTTCTTTAAGGATTTCACAAGCTTTTTCTACCGCTGGAATAGCTCCAGAGATAACGAGTTGGCCGGGGCAGTTGTAATTTGCAGCTACCACTACGCCATCTACAGACTTACACACCTTTTCTACGTCTTCGTCTGCCATTCCTATGATGGCAGCCATGGTACTGGCTTGTTTTTCGCAGGCTGCCTGCATCGCAAGAGCACGTTTAGAAACCAGTTGTAATCCATCAGTAAAAGACAGTGATCCAGTTGCGGTAAGCGCACTTAATTCTCCTAAAGAATGTCCTGCCACCATATCTGGTTGGAAATCGGCTCCCATCATCTTTGCAAGAATCACGGAGTGAATAAAAATTGCCGGTTGGGTGACCTTGGTTTCTTTAAGCTGTTCAGCGGTTCCTTCAAACATGATTTTTGAAATTTCAAAACCGAGAATTGCATCAGCTTGATGAAACAATTCTTTTGCTGCGGGATAAGTATCGTATAAGTCTTTACCCATTCCTGTGAATTGAGCTCCTTGACCTGGAAAAACGTATGCTTTCATAATAGTATTGGTTAATTAACCTGGTAAAAATAATGTTTTAGCTCGTAATTAGTAAATGAAGTTGGTTGAAGTTCTCCTTTGAGAGGAGCGGTATTCAATGTTTGTGATTAGTGTCAGAGGTTATCGGTAATCAAATCTTGTAAGTTGAAAACCTCATCGATCTGTTGGACACCAAATTTCTCCGGCTTATTGATCCTGTAGTGGATGAGTTTTCCTAATTCTAATGCACTCCCTTTTAAAGGTAGGTAGTGTTCTAAGTTGAGGTATTTGCAAGCGAGAGCATATTTCATCTTAACTACGGTATCAGATATTTCTCTGCTGGCAACTTCTGGTTTGCTTATAAAATGTTGGAGATAGCCTATTTTTATCAGTTGCTGAAATAGTTGCAGGGACACTGCGTGTAGATTTTCTTATGGAACAGTTAAAGAAAAATGCTCTTCTTAAGGAAACAAGCAACACCAATTTAACTTCCAAATAAGGCCTATAAATTATTTCGTTTTCAGTTTTTATTCGTTAACACAATCTCGTAGCACCTTCTGTAAATTCATTTTTTGCCTCAATAAATTAAAAAATAACACCGTTTAATTATTCGACATTTAAAAACTAAAAGGGCATCACTAATTTCAAAAACCGCCATTCCATGTTCCAATGCTTTTTAATAGTCCATTGGTTTTGCAAAGTCCATAAATCTATATTTTAAATAATGTGGACTGCCTAGCAACAAATTAAAAGAGCGCAGCTTAGGTTTCTAGCATCTGCAAACTAATTTAGATAAAGCAAAATTAAACGGTAATTCAAAAGGTTAGGAGCGGCCTATTTTCTCCAATTAATTGACACTGAATCCTGATCCTGCGACTGCAAATTAAAATTGAGGACTAAACTTTTTCCCAGGTTTCGTAATCAAAACTATACTTATGTTTCTCGTCTATAGGGTGATGAATAGATGTTTTTAGCTTCCATTTCTTTTCATCTATTTCTGGAAAATATGTATCCACATTAAAACTGCTGTGAATTCGGGTAAGTTCTATGCGGTTAGCAAATTCGAGACCTAATGTATAGATTTCACCGCCACCAATGATAAACGGATTTTCATCTCCTGAAGCAGTTGCTAGAGCAGCATCCATATTATGAACGATCACGCAGCCTTCGGCGGTATAGTTTATATCTCTTGTTAGGATCACATGAGTGCGATTAGGAAGAGGTTTAGGAAAGCTCTCAAAAGTCTTGCGTCCCATGATAATATGATGGCCAGTAGTCAGTGATTTAAAACGTTTAAAGTCATCTGGTAGGTGCCATACAAGATCGCCGTCCTTACCCAATTCGTTATTAGCGCCAGCGGCAGCAATCATCGTGATTTTACGTTCAGAAGTAGCGGTATTTGTAGCTGTCTTAGTAGCAGGCATCTCGCGTTCTTTTTCTACTTTTTTTTCCAGTTGCTCCATGCGTTTCATTTGTATTTTTACGAGCTTATCATACTGTTTATTTTCCCACTCCGGGCCTAGAAGTCGCTTTGTAATAAACACGTTAAAGGCATGATAAGCGAGTAAAAGCAACCACACAAAAATGACCCAGGTCCACCATTTTAACCCTAAAACGATCGCAATGTCTTCTACATTAGGACGGTTTGCAATAATAATTAATCCGACGGAACCTATAAGAAAGATCACAAAATGAGTGAATAAACCACGTTTCTGTTTGATGCGCTTTTGGGCATTTTCGATCATTTCTTTTTGCTCTAAATCAATTCCTGGTACGTCTTTTTTACTTCTACCGAACATGCACGTTGTTTTAAATCAAATTTACGCCAATACTAGTTTAATATTAAAATGTAAGCTGTTTAAATAAAATTATTTTTTATATTGTCATGATATTTTTGACAGCAATTTAGTGCACCCTATAGCCCTATAGGTGGCACAGAACAAGCTTACAAAAATTCGTCGAATTTCTTTAGGTAAAACGACAAAAGTAAAAGAAATTCGAGGGTCAACAACTAGAACAACTTTCTAGTGATTCTTAGTAACAAGATAAAATGATAGATCAATATCCCATTCTTAAAAATTATACTTATCTCAATACAGCAAACCATGGATTGGTTTCTCAAGATCTCCTGGATTATCGCAATCGGCTCGATAAAAAAATGCGGGATGAAGCTTCTGTTTTCACAAATAACAGGAATGTTTTTATCAGTGAGGTACGACACACTGTCGCAAAATTTATGGATGCAGATCCTGATTGTACAGCGGTCATTCCTAATTTCTCTATAGGATTCAACATATTGATAAATGGAATGGATCAACAGGCGAGTTTTTTGCTTTTAGAAAATGATTACCCATCGGTTAACGGGCCTATAGAAACGAGAGGTTTTAAAACATATCATGTGGCGATTGACCAGCAAATGGAGGTAAATATCAGGGCTGTTTGTGAAAAGGAAGCTCCAGATTTTTTCTGCTTCTCTTTGGTACAGTACATTTCGGGTATACAAATGGACCTGGAGTTTTTGAAGGATTTAAAGAAGCGTTTCCCGCGTATGATTATGATTGCTGATGCTACCCAGTATGTAGGTTTTGAAGAATTCCGCTTTCGCGAAAGCGGAATAGACATCCTTCTAGCCTCCTGTTACAAATGGCTGCATGCTGGTGATGGCAATGGTTTTATTTGTATTAAAAAAGAAGTGCAGCGCCATATTTTCCATAAGGAAACAGGTGTTAGAAGTTCTCGTAAGGTCCTGAATTCTAAAGTGACTTTTATCAGTCGTTTTGAACCAGGACATCAAGACATGATTGCCTTTGGGAGTTTGCAGCAAGCCATTCT
>NZ_JBLIGN010000139.1:0-4415 GCF_047636915.1 Nonlabens sp.
ACACCATTATTATATGCAGGTGTTTTTATATTCAAACGTTTATTTGGACTGGAAACAGGAGAGGAAATAAAAATTGATTGAATTGAAAACAATGGCTTTATTTTCAATTGAAGATATTTGTGAACGGTATGACATAGCTACGGAGTAAAAAAGGCAAGGAATAGTAGGTTCAAAATATCATCTTGTAGTTTACGGAAAGAAATTTAAAAGGAGTTTATTAAAAAAAGATCATGAAAAAATTATTTAAAATACTTGCAATTACAGCGATGGCAGCCGTTATTCTGATCGCTGCCGCACCATTTTTATTTAAGGATCAAATTACCGAAATCATCAAGAACAAGCTTAATGCTTCTCTCGATGCACAGATTGATTTTGTTGAGGTTGATTTGAGTCTTTTTAGTGCATTTCCAGAAGCGCGCCTTCACATAGAAGGTGTTTCTATAACAAATAAAGCTCCTTTTGCTGGGGACACCCTGTTTTATGGTAAAGAGGTCAAACTTGATCTTCCCATAGGGGATTTATTTAACGATGCCAGTGACCCAATTCATGTGAATGAATTGATTGTTAATGGAGCAGTTGCAAGGTTTACGGTGAATGAAAATGGTAATTCCAGCTGGGATATCGCTAAGGAAGACGCGACCGCGAAAGCGAGTCCAGATCCAGCCGCAGAAGAAAATACAGGATTCTCTTTTAATTTAAAACATTACGAGATGAATGATGCCGAGATCACTTATCAAGACATAGCTACTAAAAATAAGCTCGTTCTGTCAAATATGAATCATTCTGGAAATGGAGATTTTTCATCAGGGGAAATTGTGCTGGATACCTACACAGAAGCATTGGTTTTTTATGGAATAGATGGTATTAATTATTTATCAGGCCAAAAAGTGAAACTTGATGCTGGTATTTTAATGGATCTAGAGAATCAGGAATATACTTTTCAAGAAAACAAGGCTTTTATTAATGATCTAGAATTAAAGATGAACGGTTATGTGAAATTAGAGGAGGCATTTATCATGGTAGACCTCACTTTTGACACACCATCCTCAGACTTTAAAAATTTCTTTGCCCTGATTCCAGAAACCTATCGTAAAAACCTCGATGGTATAGCTACCACTGGAGATTTTACTGTAAATGGAACTATAAAGGGAGAAGTAGATGACAACCGAATTCCTAAAATGGATATCCAGATCAGCTCAAAAAAGGCTTCTTTTAAATATTCAGAATTACCTAAAATGGTAACCAACATTAATATTGATGCACAACTTAAAAATGATACAGGCGATATAGATGACACTTATTTTAACGTAGCGCAAACCTCCTTTAATATCGGTAGTGATAGAATAAGTGGTACTGCGATGATTAGAAACTTGATCACAAACATGGATGTTGACCTAACAGCTAAAGGAATTCTAAATTTTCAAAACCTAGCTCAAGCTTTTCCTTTGTCAGAAGGGATGAAACTAGATGGAAAATTAGCTCTTGATGTGGCTACTAAATTTGATATGGAAAGTATTGAGAAAGAACGTTACGAACGCATTAATACCAAAGGAACTGCAAGTCTGTCTCAATTTAAATACGAAGGGGATGCGTTAACTAAGCCATTAGTAATTAACAAGGCCAGTATAGACATGACTAATGCGAGAATCAAATTGGACGACTTTGATGCACAAACTGGAAATACCGACTTAAAAGCCAGCGGAACGATCAATAATCTAATAGGGTTTTTACTTCAAGATCAGGATTTAAAAGGAACTTTCAATGTAAGGTCCGTCACCCTTGATGTCGCAGATTTCATGACAGCTACTGAGGTAGTTGCCACTCAAAAAGCAAACAATACTACTCAAACGTCCACCTCTGCAACAACAGAAGAAGCTATAAAAATTCCAGCTTTCTTAGATGCCAATTTAGATTTTCAAGTAAATCGTGTGCTATATGATGGTCTAGAGTTAAAAAATGTAAGTGGTGTTGCCTTAATTAGAGAGGAGACTGTAACGTTGAATAATGTACAAACAGACATTTTTGACGGTACCATAGGAGTGAATGGGTCTGTTTCTACTAAAGCGGTTACCCCAGTTTTTAACATGGCGCTAGATATGAAGAATCTAGACATCGCAAAATCCTTTGAAGGCTTTGATATGTTCAAATCTTATGTTCCTATTTTGAAATCGCTTCAAGGTAAGATCAACACCGATCTCACGCTATCTGGATCGCTAGATAGTCAGTTGTCTCCTATTTTAAGCACATTAGTTGGAGATGCTATAACACAACTACTCACTAAAGAAATTGATGCAAAAAACAGCCCTTTACTAGCTGCGTTAGACCAAAAAGTAAGTTTTATCGATTTGAAGAAATTTGATGTCTCTGATATTACTACCACACTTAAGTTTAAAAATGGTGCCGTACAAGTAGCACCATTTGATTTTAATATCAAAGGAATAAATGCAACTGCTAGCGGTAACCACAGTCTGACTAACGAGATGGACTATACGCTAGCATTAGATGTTCCTGCAAAATTTCTAGGTAAGGAAGGAGCTAGCTTACTTTCTAAATTAACTACCGAAGATATAGACAAGATTAATGTTCCTATACCAGTAAAATTCTCTGGTTCATTTTTGAGTCCTAAAATTTCCTTGAATTTAGATCTAGCGGTTAAAAACCTTACCAATCAGATTGTTGAAATCCAAAAACAAAAATTAAAAGACAAAGGAGAAGAAGCTCTAGGAAATGCGGTAAATAACATTATCAGCGGTAGTAATCCTTTAGGTGGGATTAAAGATATTATTAGTGGAAATGGAAAGCCTAAAGACCTTGGAACCAAGCAACCGTCAGATTCGACTAAAAACCCACAAAACATACCAATTAAGACAGAAGACAAAGTCAAAGAAGTCGCTGGTAGTATTATCAACGATCTTTTTGGAAAGAAGAAAGCTGTTGATACTACTAAGGCGAAGTAGATTTTTTAAAATGTTCCCGCAATCATTCAAATAAAAAAGCATCTAGTTAAAAATAATTTTCTATTTACGGTAATGCGTTATTAGCGATAAATGATGTGCCGTTTTAATGAGTTTATTTTTCTACTTGCTCTTGTTATTTTTTTAGAATCAAACCTTGTCATTTAAGTATTTCCAATCCCTTTCAGATACATAGTGCAAGTGGAGCTTGAGGTTATTTCGAGACTTGATGTGCGTGCTTTTAAAATATTGATTCCAGAGATCTTTGTAGTTGGTTTGGCGGGAGTTTGTGCTGCGTAGCTTGGAAGTACGAAAGCTGCCTGACGCAACAACAGGACTGCTATTTTCTAAATATTCAGTAGTTAAAATGTCACGTTGCCCGCGCGCTTGGGTAAAATCAATCTGTATTTCTTGTACGGTTTTTAGATTATAGCTGATTCCAAAATTGCGTTTCAGGTCATAAATCACCCATTTCTCGTCAGCATAATGATTTTTAAAATGACGGGCAATGAGCGGTAACACATTAAAATCAGGTTCGATAAGAGCATAATATATTTCTTTATCTATCCATTGAAAATGAACAGATGTTTCCATGCGCTGTTTTTCACGACCTACCATTTTTGCCGCTTGTGTAATCTTCAGAACGGTAGAGTTAGCATAAGCATCAGGAGGTGCTTTTTGAGCAGTAAAAGTCATTTTTAAATAGTCATAAATGGTGTTTTCGATTCCGATGATTTCACTCAAGTAAGCACAATATACCCGATGAGAATCTTCATCATTGCACAGAGAGATAAAGCGTTTCCAGACACGTTGTGCCTTGTCAGGATCTGTAATTATAAGTTCTGTGCCTTCAAAAAGATCATTTTGTGTACGAGAATCTAAGGCAATGATGGGCAACTTGATTTTGCGATCGTAGATAGTAAAAATAGCGGTCATTAAGCCGTTTAAACTACCGTCGTATAAAAGTGTTGTGGTCATAAGAACAGATTTAATGAATCGCTAATGTTTTATCGTATGTGCTGCTGGAGTGGTGCATGATGTGATTTTTTATTTTGGTAAATTCTAACGATTATGCCCGTTGCTATTTCCCATCCGTTGATCTTTTAGGTCTGCTTGTTTATTAAGGCGTTGCATCGTTTGCGGATTATTTTCTGCATACCGTGGATCTTGAATGTAATCTGCTTTTTGCATGTCGTGGATCTCGATAGAATAGAAATCAAATTCTTCTACTACTTTACCGTAGATTTTATAAATACCGCTTCCCCGAAAGCTGATTTTTGCAGCTACTGGTGGAAACATTACGGTATCGAAAAAGTGACCCTTACAATCTAAAAAAGTACCGAATTGCATGCGTTTTCCTTTTGCTGTATGCGTAGTTTTTATAGTGACTACATAACCATATATCAAAATCATTTTTTTGTTATGTGCTTTTATGTCATTAAGGTTGTTATTATTTGTAGG
>NZ_JBLIGN010000140.1:0-4410 GCF_047636915.1 Nonlabens sp.
TTAGAAATCAGAAACTCCAAAACAAACAATCATTTTGATAACTAGTAAATAAAGCTTAATTTTGCAGCCCAATTTTAACAGCATAAAAAGTCTTTAAATGAATATAAAACGTACGGCCACAGACGCACTTAACGCAACAATTACCATAGAAATTGAAAAGGCAGATTATCACCATCAAGTAGATAATGTACTTGCTGAGCGTCGCAAGACATCAAATATTCCAGGCTTTAGAAAAGGACACGTTCCCGCAAGCCTTATCAATAAAAAATACCGCATTCCCGTATTAGTAGAAGAAATCAATAAAATAACCCAAACACAACTCAATAAATTCATCACAAGTGAGAAATTGAACCTTTTGGGGAATCCGCTTCCCAAGGATCAAGGGGCTATTAACTGGGAGAATGACAATTTCTTTTTTGAATTTGAAGTAGGGCTTGCTCCAGATTTTGAAGTAGATGTAAAAGGCAAAAAAGCCATTACACACTACGAGATAAAAGCTGACGATAACACCATTAACGGCCAGATTGATCGCGTACGCGAGAACTATGGCAAGTTAATTGCCCAAAAAGAAGTGGCAACGGGTAATGAAGTAACTGGAGTCTTTAAAAATGATGACGAAGGGATCAATGCTGACGCTACTTTCTCTACTAAAAAGATTAAAGGGAAGTCCAACCTTAAGAAATTTATAGGGGCTAAAGTTGGCGCTATTTTAGAGTTAAATACAAAAGCCCTTTTTGAAGAAGACCAAGACTTAATGACCTTCCTTAAATTAGAAGAGGACAAAGTAAAAGGACTTGAAATTGATCTTACTTTTGAAATAACAGAAGTAAACGAACGTGAAAAAGCAGATTTAAACCAAGAATTCTACGACAAGATTTTTGGCCCAGATGTGATCAAAAGTGAAGAAGAGCTAAGAGAAAAATTGCGCGAAGATGCTGCGAAGCAATTTGGTCAACAAACAGACCAGAAGTTACTAACTGACATCACGGAAGCACTTATAACAAACACAAAATTTGACCTGCCTGCAGACTTCTTAAAAAGATGGATCGCAGCAAGTGGCGAGAACGAATTTACAGATGAAGAAGCAACAGAGGAGTACGAACGTTCTGAAAAAGGATTGAGATATCAATTGATTGAATCTAATATCGTAAAAAATAACGAAGAACTGCAACTAAAGTTTGAGGACCTTCAAGAGTATTCTCGCATTATGATACGCGAGCAAATGACTCAATACGGTCATATGGATGCAACAGATGAAGAAGTGGATCAAGTAGTTGCTCGCATCATGAGCAATCAAGAAGAGGTAAAACGCATGAGTGAGCAACTTCAAAACGAGAAAATGTTGAAGTTTTTCAAAGCAAATGCAAAACTGAAGAAGAAAGAGCTCACTTACGAAGAGTTTATTAAAGAAGCTTACAACGCATAGGCCTACTATAGAACCTTTACAAATAGAAATATTTTAAATTTTCTCTTTGATTTGGGAAGTAATTAAAGAACCCCTAATAATTCATACCTTTAGGAGTTATCTATTTTACCAATTAGTTAACGCCTTTTTCATTCAATACGCATTAATTTTACCACATGGATATATCTAAAGAATTTGAGAAATTTGCCGTAAAAGATCAAGGAGTAAATCCGATGTATTACGATAAAATAATGGGCAGTATGTACCCATCTAACCTTACACCTAACATTATTGAGGAGCGCCAGATGAATGTGGTTGCTATGGACGTGTTTTCACGTTTAATGATGGACCGTATTATATTTATGGGTCAAGGAGTTAATGATCAAGTAGCAAACATTATACAAGCACAACTGCTTTTCTTAGAAAGTGCAGATGCTAGTAAAGACATACAGATTTACATCAACTCTCCAGGCGGTAGCGTTTATGCAGGATTGGGGATTTATGACACCATGCAATTCATAAAACCAGACGTGGCCACTATTTGTACTGGTATGGCAGCAAGTATGGGTGCCGTTTTGTTATGTGCAGGTGCAGAAGGAAAACGAAGCGCACTGCCACATAGCCGTGTGATGATACATCAAGTTTCTAGTGGAGCTCAAGGACAGGCAAGTGATATAGAGATTACTGCTCGTGAAGTTGTAAAATTAAGAGAAGAATTATACACCATTATTGCAAAGCACTCCGGGCAAACTTATGAAAAAGTAAATGAAGACTCCGATCGCGATTATT
Organism: Nonlabens sp.; assembly: GCF_047636915.1. GTDB lineage: Bacteria > Bacteroidota > Bacteroidia > Flavobacteriales > Flavobacteriaceae > Nonlabens. Next base: position 2,195 of record NZ_JBLIGN010000140.1, read on the forward strand.
GGATGAAATCAGATGAAGCTAAGGAATACGGGATGATCGATGAAGTTTTAAGAAGAGAATAATTGATTTAGGGCAACGGGATGATGTAAGTCCCGCTTTCGCGAAAGCGAGAACAACACCTATTTAAATCCCTAAGTTAACCCACTACAAACCGGAATAACAACAGGAAAAAACTGCGGTTTTCTAAAAGACACTGTTTACGGTGTCAAAAACAGAAATATGAGTAAAGAACAATTAGAATGTAGCTTTTGTGGACGCAACAAATCAGATACCAACCTGCTTATTGCTGGTCTAGACGCACACATTTGTGATCGCTGTATAGAGCAAGCTCATGGAATAGTTCTGGAAGATACTACGGTGGAGCAACCTGCTGTTACCAATGCAGAATTAGAGCTAAGAAAACCAAAAGCGATAAAAACCTTCCTTGATGAGTACATTATAGGTCAAGATTTTACTAAAAGGGTAATGTCAGTAGCTGTTTATAACCACTACAAAAGGCTTTTACAAAAAGATACGGATGACGATGTAGAGATACAGAAATCCAATATCATGATGGTAGGACAGACAGGAACTGGTAAAACGCTTATTGCAAAAACCATTGCGAGAATGTTGAATGTACCTCTTGCTATTGTAGATGCCACCGTACTAACTGAGGCGGGTTATGTAGGAGAAGATGTAGAAAGTATTCTAACAAGGTTGCTGCAAGCTGCAGATTATGACCTCGAAAAAGCGCAAACAGGAATTGTTTTTATAGATGAAGTAGATAAAATTGCTCGCAAGAGTGATAACCCATCAATCACTAGAGATGTATCTGGAGAGGGCGTACAACAGGGGCTATTAAAATTACTGGAAGGAACTGTAGTTAATGTGCCGCCTAAAGGGGGACGTAAACATCCAGATCAAAAATTTATCGAGGTAAATACAGAGAACATCTTGTTTATCGCTGGTGGCGCTTTTGACGGGATCGAAAAAGTGATTCAAAAACGTATGAATATGCAAGCGGTAGGTTTTAGCGCGAGTATGTCTAACGATGGTGTTGTGGAAAAAGATAATTTACTCCAATATATCATCCCTAAAGACATCAAAGATTATGGGATGATTCCAGAAATAATAGGCCGTTTACCTGTATTGACCTATATGGATCCTCTAGATGCCAAGACACTAAGAGCGATTCTTACCGAGCCTAAAAACGCCATCATCAAGCAGTATAAAAAGCTTTTTGAAATGGATGATATAGCATTTTCCATCACAGATGAGGCACTTACTTTTATTGTAGAAAGAGCTATAGAATATAAATTAGGTGCTCGTGGGTTGAGATCTCTTTGTGAAGCGATCCTTACAGATGCCATGTTTGATATGCCCGGAGGAGATCAGAAAGAACTAGAAGTAAGTAAAGACTATGCCGAATCAAAACTCAATAAAAACGCGATTCAAAAATTGAAAGCGGTGAGTTAAAAAGAATCTTTTTAATCCTAAAAACCCCTTGCAAATTATTTTGTAAGGGGTTTTTAGTTCAAGTTAATATCTAATTCTAATGTCATTGAATTCACGTATTCGCCTAAACCTTGATCTTTATATTCTTTTGACTTTACCGAAATTTCGAGAAAAGCTCCCTTGACAAAACTTGGTTTATAGTATCCATTCTTATCTGTCTCTGTATGTTTTATCGGACTTTCTTTATAACTTTGAACCGGACTACACCCATGTTACCAAAATCCCTTCTCAACTAGCACATTACAAACAGACCTTAACTACTGATCAAAATTTTTCCCTCAACCCTTATATTATTTATATCTGTAATGCTACCTATGAAGACCATTGCAGGGATTACTAGGATTAAAAGACAGTTGCTTCCCTAGTTATCAAAAACAGTAGATAATCTATCAAATTTAAAACAATCATCTTAAATTGCACCCGTTAAATAAAGCAGTGAAAAAACATCTCTTACATATATTCATAGTTATGGCAATTGCCATCACATTAGTACAATGTGCTAAGCGTGGATCGCCCACAGGTGGACCTATAGACCAAAAGCCACCAGTAATCCTGCGGGCTTATCCAGATAATTATACGAGAAACTTTAAAAATCAAATCATTGAAATTGAGTTTGATGAATTTGTGAAATTTAAGGACTTACAAAAACAGTTCGTTGTTTCACCACCTTTAAAAACCAGACCTATTATAAGTCCTCAAGGAAGTCCAGCAAAGAAAATCAC
>NZ_JBLIGN010000141.1:0-4352 GCF_047636915.1 Nonlabens sp.
TCCATATGCAAGGCCTTTTGCACGATTAGGAAAGATTAGAAGTGCTGGCGTGACGGACTTAAGATACGGTAGTCTCTTAGATGAGGACTGGCAAAACATTGATCGATTTAAAATGAACGGCGACCAACGGCAAAACGTCTCATTGCCAGAAAACGTTCAATGTTATAGTATAGCAGGCGTTAATGGTAAAGCGAATACATCTTTGACTGCTCAATTGTTAGGAGATAATATGGTGGGCATAAAAAGCGCATTAGGCCAGCATGAAAACTCTACTAAAGATTTAAAATTCAAAGAGGCACATACTTGGATCGCTTATGAGAATAACCATTTAGATTTATTGAGCAATCCAAAAGTCTATAATAAAATAAAGTCATGGATCCTTTTATGAAGCTCATACCAGTTCAACACCTTGAATACTTAGAAACTGTATCAACTTCAAGTCCAATAAAAATTAATAATGACATGACCTTTATAGCTCAAAAGATAATTTTACCCTGGTTCCTTTTCTGAGCCACTTTCTAATTTCACGAGTCCATTAAAGGCATCATAAACCGTATTACCTTCGTAAAGTACTCTATATACTTCTCTAGAAATTGGCATATCCACGTTATAATCTTTGGCTAGCTCCATAACAACCTTAGCTGTTTTAACACCTTCGGCAACTTCATCCATCTCTTCAATAATCTGCTCTAAACTTTTGCCTTGTCCTATTTGAAATCCAACGTGATGATTTCTACTTTTAGAACTCGAACACGTTGCTACCAAATCCCCCATTCCTGCTAATCCTGCAAAGGTTCTTCGTTTTCCTCCCATGGCAATACCTAATCTAGTTAATTCTGATAGACCTCTAGTTATTAAGGCTGCTCTGGTATTATCGCCAGCATTGGCGCCATCTCCCATCCCAGTAGCAATTGCCATAATATTCTTTAACGCACCACCAAGTTCGCAACCTATGACATCATTATTAGTATACACTCTAAACAATCCTGTGCTGAATACTTGTTGTAATTGTTTAGCAATAGTTTTATCTACCATAGCAATTACTGCAGCCGCGGCTTGACCAGAGTGTATTTCTTTAGCTAAATTAGGACCAGTTAAAACACCTGCAGGATGACCAGGCAGTTCCTCTTCAATAATTTGTGTCATTCGCATTTTAGTATCCAACTCCAAGCCTTTAGATAAGCTTACAATTGGCACCCATGGTCTAATATATGGCTTAGCGACACGTAAAACTTCCCTGAAATTTTGAGAAGGAATTCCCATCACTATAACATCTGCATTCTTAACAGTCTCTTGAATAGAAATTGATGCTTTAAGATTTTTATGTAGCTTTGCACCTGGGAGATACTTAGAATTGGTGTGTTCTTCATTTATTTCTTTTACAGCTTTTTCGTTTCTAGCCCATAAAATTGTATCATTATTTTTAGCAGTTAATGACGCTATGGTTGATCCCCAAGAACCACCTCCAAGTACTCCTACGTTAAGTTTCATATGTTTTTTTTTATGTTCTTAAATGGTCATACTTCGACGATGCTCAGCACAAGCCTGTAACATCCAAACAATCATTTTCTTGGGTACCGAAAATTTAGTTCTGAATGTTTCGTAATAAAATTAATTTTCTAATTCTTGTAAGTATAATTCTCTCACATCTTCAATATGTTTATTTATATCTTTTAATTTCCAAAGTGATGTATCAACAGGATCTAAAACCACCACCTCGATATGAGTTGGTTTAAACATGCTTGTACCTTTTGGCATTGCCATATAAGCGTTTTTAATTACAATTGGAATTATTGGCACTCCAGCTTGCATTGCCAAATGAAAGGCACCTTTCTTAAATGGTCCTAAAGCTTTACTTCCGCTTCTTGTACCCTCTGGTGCGATTGCAACTGAAACACCACTCTTTAGTGCGTCAACAGCAGGTTGCATTGCTTCTATAGCTTTTGATTTGCTCGTGCGATCGATATAAATAGCCCCTAAAGCTTTAAAAATTGGTCCGATAGGTGTTCGTTCTAATTCTTTTTTTGCGACACCCGTAAAATCGTGACGAATTAATTTCATTACAATAAAGAAATCTGCGGCACTCTGGTGATTAAAACAAAAAACAGCTGGTCTAATTTCTTCCAAATTATGTTTTCCCTTAACAGCAATATCCAATCCAGCCATTTTAGAACCCAAGTCTCCAACACTAGAAAATGTTGTATTTGCAGCTTCTTGCCTCGACATTGTCATTGCTCCTTTTATAAGCCCTTTTAAGGCTGAAGGATAAATACTTGCTATGGCCATTCCTGTTCTAAAGCCATTAATAAGTGGCTTTTCAACGGGTTCTTGAAATCTTAAAATAGGCCAGTTATTTTCGAAAGCCTTTTGAGATAATTTCTGATCTGGATTTGTAGCAACTGGTTTTCCTACAATTTTCATGAGCGGATAGTCTTCGATACTATCTGTATAAAAATAACTTTTTGATAAATCTGTATTATTCTCTTTAGCAAATCTTCGTGCTGCTCTTGCTTTGCCTTCTCCCCAGCACATTTCTGAAACACGACCGGTAAACTTCCCATTATGCACTTCCATTTCAGAAGCATAAATGTCTTTAATCCCAAGAGCTCTTGCAACAGGTTCAATTTGATACGTTGTTGCTGCCGAAATAATTACCACTTTATGCCCCTTTGCTTTATGATTTGCAATTAAAACTTGAGATTCTGGATAAATTGTTTCTTTTAAATGCTCTTCAAATACATGTTCCCCTAATGTTACAAATTCCTTCTCTTTTATACCTTTTAAGCCGAGTGCTGCAATTTTAGTTAGTATTTCAAAGTCTCTGTTTCCCAATGAAAAAACTAAGGCAGTTGCAAACTGTGTTAGATATTCTTTTACTGTCGTATTTCCACTAAGCAAGCGAGTTGTCATGAATTTTTTTGCTGAAAAATCGTCAATTAGCGTGCGATCCATATCAAAAAAAGCAGTGATGTGTCCACCCTCTTCCATTTCTTCTTCGTGATGGACCTCATCATGAATTGAATCTTGATCTAAGTTTTGTTCTTCAGGTAATTCTTTTAATAATCTTTTATCTCTTACGCTTTCTATTTGTTTTAAGTAAGATAACCGTTCAGATAAATCATCTAAATGATCTCTCCAGCTTTTTAAGCCATCATAATCTAAAGTTCTACCGATCGGAATTAAGTTCGCATTTCTAGCAAAACGGAGCGCATTTATTAAAAAGGGTTTAGAAACACTATCTAAACGTGTGATTTCAGATTGCCAGTGTAATTCTTTCCCCTTAAACATGGCTAATTTAACAAAATCATCCTCAGCATACTCATCATCAGCGTCCCAACTATTAAGTGTATAACAAACTATTTTATTTGCCTCTAAATAGGATAATAAAATAGCTCTTGACACAAATAAATCTTGTTTTCCTAATAAGGCTGAAATATCTCCATTTGGATCAGCTAAAATTGCTCTCCAATTTTTGTCAAATCGAAGTAATTCTGTTTCAATTTCACTACTAAATCTAGGCTTATTTGTATAAAAGAATTCAAATTTAAATAAATTCCTGAGCCTCATTATCTCCTCCCAGAATTTTGTAATTCGGCTGGTCGATTGATCATCTTTAATTTTCACCAAGGCCATTTCTATAAAAGCTTGATGGTATAAATGTCCGGAAGCCATATTTGCATAATATCCAGCTGGCAAATACTCTGTAGCAACCAAACTATATTGGGCACGCTGTCCTGCTCTACTTTTTTGAATTATTCTTGCACTTTGTAATAAATTGAGTGCCGATTGTACGATAACACCAATTTTATTGCCACGATCTATAAGAATAGCTTCTTTTTTCCTACTAATAAATGCCATTAATCGATTGACCTTGTATTCAATTTCTTTTTTGGTTAAAGCGAAATCATTAAGTAACACATGGCAAACTAGCGAAACTGTTGTGACTGGTGTTATGGCATTGGTTTTATGTATCAGTTCAAAAGCAAATCTAGGCAAGGTGTTTTTATCAGCATAACTATCTTCTTCCATATCTGGAATGATGGCATGCTTATCTTCTTCAATCTCTACGGCGTCTCCAAAGCGAATTGCCGCACGACCATAATCATTTCCTAATTTTTTAATGTAGTTTACAGCTTCTTTTACGTTTTCTGCTTTTTTCTCTTGTCCTTTGCCTTCTTCGGTCATTTCCTTGACATCAGGAATTAAATCATATACAATGGAAACGGGAACATACTTTATAGATCTTGAACTTTGCAATTCTCCTTCTTTTATATATTTTAAAATTCCCATTTTTGGGTAAATAATTTTTCCTGTTCTAGAACGTGTGCCTTCAATATTCCATGTCAGGTGAT
>NZ_JBLIGN010000142.1:0-4172 GCF_047636915.1 Nonlabens sp.
AGGATCATGAAATGGGCAAAATTAAAAGGGTATCGCAATCATTACTATATTTCACCGCAAATATGGGCTTGGAAGGAAGGCCGTATAAAAGATATAAAGCGAGATGTAGACGAGATGTATGTGATCTTACCATTTGAGAAGGAATTTTACGAGCAAAAGCATCAATTTCCAGTTCATTTTGTGGGACATCCTCTAATAGATGCGATTGCTCAAAGACAATCTGTGGATCATACTAAATTTCTCGCGACCTATCAATTGGACGATAGACCTCTTATCGCTTTGTTGCCAGGAAGTCGCAAGCAAGAAATTAAAAAAATGTTGAAGGTGATGCTAGAAATGGTAGATCAATATCCCAAATATCAGTTTGTTATCGCCGGTGCTCCAGGTCAGGAGGAATCCTTTTATAGCAGCTATCTTAAAGACTATCCAGTAACGCTGGTCATGAATCGCACCTATGATTTGATGAGTCTTTGTCACTCTGCTTTAGTGACTTCTGGCACGGCTACACTAGAGACAGCACTTTTTAAGGTGCCGCAGGTAGTTTGTTATAAAGGAAGTTCCATAAGCTACCAGATTGCTAAGAGAATTGTGAAATTAGATTACATTTCACTTGTGAATCTCATCATGGATCAACCTGTAGTAACCGAGTTGATTCAAGCTGATTTTAATAAAAGGAGTTTAAAACAAGAACTGGACCTCATTCTCGATCCTACACACCGCAATCGTGTATTTACGGACTATTTTGAATTAGAGAAAAAATTAGGTGGCATCGGTGCAAGCGAGCATACTGCAAAGCTTATTTATAAAGATATAAAAAAGTAGCATGATCTTTATAATTCCGCTTTCGTATCCCAACATTTCGACACCTCTATTTTTGTTTCGCTTTTGCGAAAGGAGAACAAACACAAGAGAAAACGCTAACAAAAACCATTGTAAAAATAGCGTTGCAGTTCTGTTACTCATACTATTATTTTTAGGATTGACCTCTTGTGGAAGTTCCAAGCCCAGTGTTGTAACGACTAAAAAAGAAGCTGCAGAAAATAATGACGCGAGAGCTGTTTCTAGACCCAGAACTAATCGTACTGTGAAAGTAGCTATAGAAAAAGAAGAAGAGCAAATAGAAAGGACAACTAACGAAAAGCCTTACGCAGAAACTAACGATTTTATAAATAAAGTTGTGGAGAATGCGATGAGTTATCAAGGAGTGAAATACCGTTATGGAGGCACAACTAGCAAAGGAATGGACTGCAGTGGCCTTATAGGAGCTGCATTTATGGAAGCCGGAAAAACCATGCCGCGCAGCAGTCGCACGTTGTCTTTAGTGGCTAAAGGATTGGACCTTGATGAGGTGCGTAAAGGGGATTTTCTATTCTTTGCAACAGGTAAAAATAAACGACAGGTCAATCATGTAGCACTTATAACGCTTGTAACACCTGGAGAAATTGAATTTATTCATTCCACTACCTCCAGAGGTGTGATCACATCCACTTTAAATGAAACCTACTGGATAAACGCTTTTTTAAGAGCTGGAAGAATCGATTAAAATACTTTTTTTTATATTTAGTCATGCGCTGGCTTGATTATCCGTTTTATAGAATCTTACTGTTTCTAGTAGCTGGAATTATATATTCCAGAATTTTAGAAGTCAATTCTGACCTGTTTCTATATGGTTTAGCAACTTCTTTTGTCATTTCTATACCTTTTCTACTCGTCTACAAGTACAGGCTAGTGTCAAAGTTGCTTTTTGCGCTATCCGTTTATAGTTTTTTCTTTTTCTTAGGAGGCATTTATTTACAGCTTCAAAATAAACTTGCAGAGAACCACTTTATCAATAAACAGGTTCAAGGTGAAGATCATGTTTTGAGGTTTAAATTAGAACAACGATTAACGCCTAATGCATACAATGATCGTTTCTATGCGGAGGTAGAAGTGCTGGATAAAGAAATTGTTTCCGGGAAAACCTTGATTTTATTTAAAAGATCTGACAGTTTAAACTACAAAGTAGGCGATGTAATAAGGGTTTATGAGAGTGTAAATTTACCCGCATTCGCTCGTAATCCTGGTGATTTTGATTATAGAAAATACTTGAAATCTATAGATGTATACGGTCAGATTTATGTAGATGAACTTAGGATACTCAGTAGTGAAAGTGGTGCTGAAAAATTAAGTTTCCTTTTAAATATTAGAAACAACATACTAAATAAACTTGCATCGAGTAGTCTAAATGAGAAACCGCGAGGGATGATTGAAGCGTTGGTCTTAGGACAACGACAGAATGTGGATCCAGAATTGACTAAAAGCTTTAGAGATGCAGGAGTGATTCATATTCTCGCATTGAGTGGATTACATGTAGGGATTATTCTGTTGATTCTAAAATTTCTCACGAGGCGAATTTTGAGATTGAAATACGGCCGCTGGATCCAAAGTGCGGTTCTTATTATTTTATTGTGGTCTTTTGCATTACTCACAGGTATGTCTCCCTCTATTATGAGAGCAGTTACTATGTTTTCTTTTGTTGCAGTAGGAATGAATCTGAAACGCAAAGGCTCTGTTTATCACGGATTAACCTTGTCTGCTTTTGTGTTATTGATTTACGATCCACGATTGTTGTTTCAGGTAGGGTTTCAGTTGAGTTATACAGCGGTATTTTCCATCGTTTTGATCCAGCCAGTGCTTTCTGGATTATGGACCTGGCGCCATAAGGTCAAAGATTTTTTTTGGAGCATATTTACGGTTACTTTTGCAGCACAAATCGGAGTGGCCGGAGTAAGTTTATTTTATTTCCATCAGTTTCCCGGATTATTTATTCTAGGTAATATGTTATTGCTTCCTCTATTGCCATGGATTATAGGATCAGCCTTATTGTTGATTGTTCTTCTATTGATTGGAGTTCCTACAGATTGGCTCGCCTCAAGTTTAAATGTAATTCTTGAATTTATTATTGAAACCGTCGCTAAAATTAGTTCTTTAGATGCGTTTATTATCAGAGAGGTACATATCTCTTTCTGGGAAGCCGTCTTGATTTATATAGCTTTATTCAGTTTAATTTTATTCTTACTACCCTATTTTAAGAGGAGTAAAAGAGAGCGTTTTTACCTTAAAAAACCAAATTGGATGTTGCATTTGAGTCTCACCGCTGTTATTCTTTTGATAGGAGCAAAAAGCTTTGAAAAGTATGCGTATAGAGAGGATCAATTTGTTGTATTGCATCAATCTACTGGAACTGCAGTAAGTTTGAGCAATCAAAATCATGCTGTATTACTGACGGATTTGCATGTTATGGATTCAGTAAGAGCTGTACATAGCCTGGACCGATTAAAAGCGATAGAAAACCATAGGAATAAAGAATTATCTACAGCCGTTTTAAAAAATATAGTGGCATATAAAGGCGTACAATTGATAGTTATAGGAGAAAATGGTATTTATGATACGTCTATTAAAAACACCACCATATTACTTTCTTATTCCCCTAAAATAAATTTGGAACGATTGATTTTAGAAACCCAACCCAAATTAATCATTGCAGACGGTTCTAATTATAGGAATGTAGTAAGCGGTTGGAAAGTAACTTGTGATAAAATGGGTATTGAATTGCTACATACGTATGAAGTAGGAGCTATACGGGTGTATTAACCCTGCAATTTGTATTTAAAATCACTCTGATAATCATTCCATTTTTTACCAGTATTGATGGATTTGTAGATCTCACCGGCGAGCATAGTGATGTAGATTTCTAATTTTTTAGCATCTAATTTTCCTGGTACAGGATTGATAATGGTTCCGTTTTCATCAAAGAACACGAGTGTGGGATATTCGAATATTCTTATAAACTCTGCAAACTGGTGTTGAGCACGGTCGTTGCGCTTTTTAAAAGGATTTGAATAGGTGGCGCCTTTGTAATTAATAACTTCTGTTCCTTCAGCATCAAAGCTTACTGGATAATAATTCTCGTTGATAAAGGTGGCAATGTCTGCTTTGGAAAAAGCGTACTTATCCATCCATTTACAATTTGGACACCATTCTGTATAAGACTTCATTAAGATCTTGCGAGGTTCTTTTTTTTGTGCTGTAAGGGCTTCATTCATAGTCATCCAGTTCACCTGAGAAAAGCCAAATGCCGAAAACAAAAGAAATACAATAGGGAATAGTTTCATAGGGTGAATTTACAAAAA
>NZ_JBLIGN010000143.1:0-4150 GCF_047636915.1 Nonlabens sp.
TAGAAGACCTAAAAGATCCCAAAGAGCGAGAAAAATATTTAGGAAGTTACTACGCCGTAGCAGACTATGAAAAGATAAATCCAGACTTAGGAACCTCTGCTGATCTGATTAAATTAATAGAGACAGCTCATGAAAACGGTATGTATGTGATTTTAGATTGGGTAGCAAATCACACAGGATGGGACCATGTATGGATCAAGAAGCACCCCGAGTTTTATACCAGGGACGAAAATGGTAAAATGATGCATCCAGCAGGAACGGACTGGACAGATACCGCAGATCTAAATTATGACAATAGAGATTTGTGGGACGCTATGTCTAATGCCATGTCTAATTGGGTGACGGACTATAATATCGACGGTTTTAGATGTGATGTCGCGCACGAGGTGCCTACTGAGTTTTGGAACTACGCTACGGCACAATTACAGGAGCAAAAACCTTTATTCATGCTGGCAGAAAGTGAGAAAAAAGACCTATTTAACAAAGCCTTTGATATGGGTTACAATTGGGAAGGACATCACATCATGAACGAGTTAGCCCAAGGTAAAATGTCAGTAGAAAAATGGGATGCGTATATGGAACGCAATGCTAGGAACTACGATAAAGATGACATATTAATGAATTTCATTACCAACCATGATGAAAATTCATGGAATGGATCTGTTAAAGAAAGAATGGGTGCAAAAGCAGAAACCATGCTAGCACTATCCTATATGATACCAGGAATGCCTTTGATTTATTCGGGTCAAGAATATGATATGGATTACCGGTTAAAGTTTTTTGAAAAAGATACCATTCCTAAAACGAAAGGAAAAACATGGGACTTAATGAAGAAATTAGGAGCCTTAAAGGTGAATAATGTAGCTTTAAATGGAGGTAAAAATGCTGCTAGTTATACCAGGTTAAAAACTGATGATGATGATAAGATTTATGCTATTAAAAGAGAGAAAAACGGAGTTATTGTTTTTTATATAGCAAACTTTTCTGATGAAAGGCAATCGGCAAAAGTACAAGGGTTAAAGGGACGGATTACTGACGCATTGCGCGGTGGGCCAGTTAATTTTACAGAAGACAACAGGCTGGATCTTCCGCCTTTTGGATACCGTATTTTTACTCTAGAAAACGAATGATATTGTAGTACATAGTAAAAAGCTTTCTGTTTGGGGAGCTTTTTTTTGCTTTCGCCTTTACTAAGATAAAGTCAGATTTAGAGAGTTTGTTTGCGTACCTGATACCTGAGAGATATACTTTTTTAATGGTATTTTATCTAGGCGTTCTTTTTAAGATTTTGTTATCAATAATTTTACGGGCGTTAGAATAAATTTTGGATAATTTTGCAACAATTCACTACAGTGTCAGAATTCATCAGCTGCTATTGTTGGGTAGTGCATTTCAGTGTTTTTTATTTTAGCAGGAGAGCCTAATTTTTTAAAATTCTGATTTGGATGTAGTATTTTAGATTTTCAAAAAAAACAGTAAAAAATGCAAAAGACTTATTACGATCCTAAGGATCTTAAAAAATTTGGTAAAATAACAGAGTGGAGTGAAGAATTAGGAACTAAATTCTTTGATTATTACAGTAAGGTATTTGAAGAAGGCGCCTTAAGCGCAAGAGAAAAATCCTTAATGGCGCTGGCTGTTTCTCATGCAGTACATTGCCCTTATTGTATAGATGCTTATACGGGCGATGCTTTAAAAAGAGGCATCACTAAAGAAGAAATGATGGAGGCCGTGCATGTAGCTGCAGCAATAAAAGGTGGAGCGACACTGGTACACGGTGTTCAAATGATGAATAAAGTCAATAAACTGGAGATGTAGTAACTCTAGGCTTTGCCAAAGCAATACCTTAGAAGCTGCTATCCTAGAAAATAGCGGTAGCGATTTATCTGGGATCTGTGTTTCTATTAAAAGCTTTGTTCTTTAGTCCCTGAAAATTGGTTAAAACAGAGTTTTGGGATGGAAAAGGTAGATTTGACTCGGTAGCGGCAAAGATGGGAAAGTGGCGAAGTGCTGGAAATTTAGAGGAAGTTCGTATTTGGTTCTGCTTTTCAACCATTTCGGTAGACTCTGTGTAGCGCATGAAGAAATCGCAAACAGATAATTATAATTTAAATTTATTGACCACTCTGGAAGTATTGCTGCAGACGTCAGATCACATGTATATCTAGCAAGACAGGCCCAGTAAAAGCCTTTTGTTTTCCGTACTTTTAAAAACCAACTTATAAATTTTTCCCATAAGCCAGTATATGTTCCCTTAGCATTTATTAGAAAAACAGAATAGTGACAGTTTTGTGAAAAATTCTGACTATTTATGCATAAGGTAGATGTGCTCGAAGCGTGTCTATAATAACCAAACAAAACACACCATAATTTATGGCTGTAAATACCAAAAAATCTCTTAAAAATAGAGATGCAGATCTGGCTAATATCAATAAGCAAATGGAAGTACTCAACGGAGCACCATTTTCTAATGGAGAGTTGCCTTTTTTTGCAAAAAAGATAAAAGAAATAGGGCAATTACCTATGCGACCTAATACGTTAGAGATTCTTCAAGTAAATGTAGGGTACATGTGCAATCAGGTTTGTGCTCATTGTCATGTAGATGCTGGTCCAGACCGCAAAGAGATCATGACACGGGATACGATGGGATTAATTATAGATGTCATAAAAACGACAGGGGCACATACGCTAGACCTTACCGGTGGCGCCCCAGAGATGAATCCTGATTTTAGATGGTTTGTAGAACAAGCCTCTGAAGCTGGGATCCAAGATTTTATAGTGCGTTCTAATTTAACGATTATTAGAGCAAATCCTAAATACCACGACTTACCGGACTTCTTTAAGAAGCATAACATTCATGTGGTGTCTTCTATGCCGCACTGGACTAAAGGTAAGACAGATAAACAGCGTGGCGACGGTGTTTTTGATAAATCTATAAAAGCATTACAAGAACTCAATAAACGTGGTTATGGAATGCCAGGAAGTGATTTGAAATTAGATCTAGTTTACAATCCTAGTGGCGCTTATCTGCCAGGTGATCAAGCAAGCATGCAAAAGGAAATGAAAGCAGCCTTGTTAGCAGATTTTGATATCCAGTTTCACAGTCTTTTTGCGATAACCAATTTGCCTATCGCTAGGTTTTTAGATTATCTCGTAGCTAGTGAAAATTATGAAGATTATATGTATGCGCTTGTAGAGGCCTATAATCCTGCAGCTGTAGAAAATTTGATGTGTAAAAACACCATTTCTATTTCTTGGGATGGCTGGTTATACGATTGTGATTTCAATCAGATGTTAGACCTTAAAGTAGATAACAAGATCCAGCACATTAAAGATTACAATGAAGACTTATTGAACGATCGCACGATTCAAATTTCTCAACACTGCTATGGATGTACCGCTGGAGCAGGAAGCAGTTGTCAGGGAGTTGTAGCTTAACTAATAGAGATCATATCAAAAAGAACCTTTCAAATACCGCTATTCTTCTCTTTGCACAAACTGCTAAGGCAGATGTATTGCACAAACCGCTGGCTCATAACAGACAGATTATGAAGGTGCTCAACGATAAGGTACTTAAAACCGTGAACGGTTCCGGTTTGGATTTCTATCATTTTACCGAAAAAGAACAACGCGGCGTAGGTTTTGGCACGCGATTTACAAATTCTATTCAAGATGTTTTTGATAAAGGTTATGAGTCTGTAATCTGTCTCGGTAATGACACGCCTTTACTGACGGTTCAAATTGTTAAAAATGCGGCAACAGCGCTTAATAATGGCAATGCGGTCAAAGGAAAATCGTTCGATGGTGGTCTTTATTTGATCGGATTGCATAAAAACAAATTTGATCCAGTAGCTTTTAGAGCCCTATCGTGGCAATCATCCGGTTTGGCCATTGCATTTCATGACTATATTGTTTCTCAAAATCAAGAATTAATAGTCTTAGAACCTCTTGTGGATATTGATACAGAGCAGGATATGGCAGATTTTCTTGCGGGGAAAGATGCGCGTAGTTCTATTATTAAATTGCTATTAATAGCGCTTTCGCGAAAGCGGAACTACCTTATCATCTATACAGAGAAGTCCCGTTTTATTTCCTTAAAACAACCTTTGAATAAAGGGTCGCCTCTAGCTGCTTAACCCTACGTTAAAGT
>NZ_JBLIGN010000144.1:0-4118 GCF_047636915.1 Nonlabens sp.
CAGCACATGTCTACAAAAACACCCAGCAAATCCCAACTTTTAGGAACAGAAACGATAACTAGTTTGTTGATTAAGCAAGCAGTTCCTGCGTCTATTGGTATATTAGTGATGTCACTTAATATACTGGCCGATAGTATTTTTGTGGGCAACTGGATCAATTCAGATGCGCTGGCAGCCATAGGTGTTGTGTTACCTATTTCTTTTTTTGTAGCTGCTTTAGGAATGGCGATAGGAATAGGAGGATCTAGTATTATTTCTCGAGCATTAGGAGCAGATAATACGGATAAAGCAAAACATACTTTTGGCAACATGCTTTCTCTTACCGTATTGATAACCGTTTTGATGGCGGTCTTTGGTCTTCTTTATGTGGACTCTTTAGTGCCAGCGTTTGGTGGAAGAGGAGCACTATTTGAACCAGCAAAGGTGTATTATAAAATTGTCTTTTACGGTATTCCTATTTTAGGGCTGTGTATGATGGGTAATAATGTTATCAGAGCTGAAGGCGCTCCTAAACATGCTATGATTGCTATGTTGATACCGTCGGTGGGCAATTTAGTTTTGGATTATATTTTTATCAATAGATTAGGAATGGGAATGGCAGGAGCTGCTTGGGCAACTACCATTAGTTACATTCTTTGTTTTGGTTATGTGCTTTGGTTTTTCGTTTCTGGAAAAAGCGAACTTCTTTGCTCTCTTAAACACTTGTTGCCAGACTGGGGAATTCTAAAAGAAATTAGCAGTCTTGGTTTTGTAACCTTATCAAGACAGGCAACTTCCAGTTTTGTTTTCCTTATCATGAATAATATTCTTTTTGAATTAAGCGGTGCCGACGGTGTTGCCGTTTTTAGAATTATAGGAAGTATGATGATGTTTGCCTTATTTCCAGTTATGGGGGTGACTCAAGGTTTTTTACCTATTGCAGGATATAATTATGGCGCAGAATTATGGGGTCGAGTACGCGAGGTTATTTATACTTCACTAAAGATTTCTTGTGGACTAGGCGTACTTATTTTCTTGGGTCTTTTCTTTTTTACTTATGAAATTTCAGCTGTTTTTACCGATAATCCTGAGGTTATCGAGCAAGCTTCCTTTGCGATGAAATTGGTGTTTCTTTCGGTACCTATTATTGCTATTCAATTGATAGGTTCTGCATATTATCAAGCCATTGGTAAAGCAATTCCTGCCTTATTATTGACTCTTCTCCGGATGGCCATTATTTTGATACCCTTGTTATTGATTCTTCCTAACTTTTTTGGAGAATTAGGGGTGTGGATTAGTTTTCCTATTGCAGATGTGCTTTCTACTGTCATTACAGCTTACTTTTTATGGAAAGCAATGAGTAAACTAAAGCCGGTTTCTAGCACGGACTAGTTTTGTGATCTCGCTTTCGCGAAAGCGGAACTATTAAAAATATCCCAACCTTTTTATTACTATGTAAGCATAGAATACCTTCGTGCAAAAGAATTAAGAAATGTATAAGAAGGAGTTTGATGTAAGGTGGAGTGACTTAGATCCTAATAGGCACATGGCAAATAGTGCGTATCAGAACTTTATGAGCCACACGCGGATGGCTTTCTTAATAGAGAATAACTTTGGGCAGCGCGAGATGGCGCAATACAACACTGGACCGGTTGTCTTTAATGAAAATATTTTCTATTTTAAAGAGATACATCAAGGTAAACCGGTAACAGTGAGTTGCGAAGTAACAGGGATGAGCGAAGATGGAAGTATGTTTAGTTTTAGACATAATTTTTATGATCATAAAGGTCGCAACGTAGCCCGTGGCTTAATGACGGGTGCTTGGTTGAATCTTAAAGAGCGTAAAATCATGCCGTTGCATTCAGATTTACAGGAAAAGATCAAACATTTTCCACGATCTACTGATTTTATAATTTTGGAAAAAAGCCATATGAGAGCCCATGGTGAATTCCCTCAGGACATACCATGATACTTAATAAGAGGAAGAGATTTTAACAACTTTTTTATTTTTCAACCCAGTAAGGAAGACACCAGTAAAAATAAGCAGTCCGGAAACCGCTTTTTGCCATGTGATTATGTCTGTCCCTAAGCCTACAGCTATTAGCGTAGCCAGTAATGGTTGTAAATATACAAATACAGCTACAACACTGGGTTTTAATGTTCTTATTGCAATGATGTTGAGCATGTAAGTTCCAAAAGTGGCAAACAAAATTACGTAAGCTATATGGAGCAAGGTAGTTGTACTTGCTATGGAAAAATCAAATGCCAGTCCTTGCATAATTCCAAACGGAGTGATGAATAAAACGCCAAAAAAGTACAACCATTTCATTAATGTGAAGACGTGATATTTTGCCGTAAGTTTTTTTGCTAGAAGAATATAAAAGGCAAAGGAAACTGCATTCATAAATATCAATAGGTTTCCCAAGGCCGGATGAGTCGCATCTGCCCCAGCACCAGTGGACAAAAATATTAAAAGAGCCGCTCCAGAAAAGCCGATAAGAATTCCTATAATTCGGGTTGCAAAAAGGCGTTCCTTTAAAAATACTGCGCTTAAAACTAATACGATAATAGGGGTGCTCACCATAAGAACAGAAGCGCTTATAGGCGAGGTAAGCGATAATCCCCACATAAAGGTTATCATGTTAAAACCTACGCCACAAAACGCTGCAAGAGCGATGAGTGGCAATTCCTTAAACGGGACTTTTTCCTTAGGTCCAGTAAATAGGGATATGGTCCAGAAAATAGCGCAAGTGACGATTACTCGATACCAGGTAAGTCCAAAAGGTCCTATAAATTCTGGTGTGATTTGTTTTGCGGCGGTAAAATTATAGGCGTAAAATAAAGCGACAAAGAATCCGCAAATAATAGCTACTGTACGTGCGCTCATTTAAGAAAGGGCCACTTTTGTATCAGCTATGACCTGTTTAGAATTACCAATAAAAGCCTCGCCATTGTAAATAAGAATAGGTCGTTTAATAAACGTGTAATGATCGAGTAATAATTCTTTATAATTTTCGTCAGACAGGTCTTTTTCATGAAGTCCACGACCTCGGTATAATTGCGCGCGTCTATTAAAGAGAGCTTCATAAGAACCAGCTTGTTCTTTTAGGAACTCTACTTGCTCTGAAGTCACTGGCTCCTCTTTTATGTTCTGTAAAGTAATCGCCGCAGATAGTCTTAGTTCACTTTTTATGCGCTGGCAGGTGTTACAATTATCTAGATAAATGAATAGATTTTTCATGTAGCAAAATTACGATAGCTTTTGTTATCAGGAATATATTTAGGATGATATTAATTTTGATAAATTTCTCGCGTTCTATTTTATTTAAAATAGAAGTTTATATGGAACTTGACCGAGCTTCAAATTCAATTTTAAGGAAAAACGGATGTAAAAGCAGTTAGAGAATATTAAAAATCTAATTGAAAGCAATAAAAATGGGTTGACTAATTTCTTAGCTCAACCCATTTTTTTAAAAATTAAAAGGCTAGTTTTTTGTTTCGTTAATAAGGTACGGCGTTCTACCGTCCGTAATAATCACTTTACTGTTAGTAGATTTTGCCAACTCAATAAAAGCTTCAATACTGCGTATTTTCAGAATTTCTGGCGTAAGGCCTTCTGCTAATATTTTTTGAGCATCTCTAGTTCCCATTGCCTCAATGATTTTACGGTCTGCTTCCAGACGTTCTCTTTGTAAAATAAACTCCATTCTCATAGCATCCTGTTCAGCTTGTAGCTTCTCCTCGATAGAAAGGGAAAGACGTTGAGGCAAACGGATGCTTTTCATAAGAACCGCTTCAATAATAATTCCTTGTGAGGTAAGAGTTTCTTCCATTTTAGTTTTGATTGCTTCTTCGATATCGGCTCTTTTTCCAGAGTGCATGTCTTTCGCTAAAAACTGCGAACAAACATCTGAACTTGCAGAACGAAAAACAGCTGCCATAACACCTTCATAATTAGGACCTAGATTTTGTAGAACTGTAGGAACCATGTCAACCTCTAGTCTGTAAAGAATTGAAATTTCAGAATCTACGCTTAAACCTTCCTTACTGGGTATTCTAAGGGCTAGTTTTAAATTGTTAGTTTGGATAGATTCTTTAATAACCTTTGTGGTAAAAGGATTAAAGAATATGGTACCTTG
>NZ_JBLIGN010000145.1:0-4075 GCF_047636915.1 Nonlabens sp.
CAGGTAAATCGACCAGATGCCATGATTTATTAATCAGAAAGTGATTGATCAATTGGGTTTTTCCAGGTCTTCCAGAAGTTTTGGCAAGGCTTTTTTGATTCACTAACATATTGATCAAAGAAGACTTACCTACGTTAGACCTGCCTATAAATGCATATTCTGGAATTCCAGAATTAGGGCATTTTGACACATCTTGATTAGATATTATAAATTCTGCACTAGTGATTTTCATATGGCAAAGATACTTTATAGTCGTTTGTGAGATGAAGCTTGGAATTCATGCTCGCAGATGAGGAGAAAGAAGGAAAGACCTTGGTAAAAGAAATTTATGTTACAGCCCTTTGTTTTCCAACCAGCTGTTCAGGATCTCGTTGAATTGATCAGGATGTTCCATCATGGCAGCATGACCACATTTATCAACCCAGTATAGGTCACTGTTAGGTAGTTTTTCGTGAAACTCTTCGGCCACTTTGGGAGGCGTTACTCCATCTTGTCTTCCCCATATAATACAAATAGGGGTGGTCATTTTAGGAAGGTCTTTTGCCATATTGTGACGAATGGCACTTTTTGCAATCGCCAGCGTTTTAAGTAGTTTATTACGGTCGTTTACCGTGGCAAAAACTTCATCTACTATTTCTTTAGTAGCAACTGCTGGGTCATAAAATACATCTTCACTTTTCTCTTTTATGTACTCATAATCACCTTTTTTAGGATAGCTTGCTCCCATGGCGCTTTCATAAAGACCAGAACTACCTGTAATGATAAGAGCTTTAATTTTTTCAGGATACAATTTTGTAGTTACAAGGCCTATGTGTCCACCTAAAGAATTCCCTAATAAAATAACCTCTTCCCAACCCATGTGATTGATAAAAGCATTGATGTGTTTTGCAAACGTTCCAACACTGGTTTTAATAAGTGGGGTGCTGTATAGAGGTAAGGTAGGCACGACTACTTGATAACCTTTAGGAGGAAAATAATCGATCACACCTTGAAAATTACTTAGACCACCCAATAAACCATGAAGTATGATAATAGGAGTGCCTTTGCCAGTAGTATAATATTCAAATTTACCGTCTTTAATAAGGTGGTGCGTCATAAGTAATTGTAAACCGCAAATATAGTGGTTTTGAATATAGGAAAAACAAGGAATGCTTTCTGCTTTTGATTAAGAAATTGTTATTTTTTTAAGGATGGACTCACCCTCTTTCCGCTTTCGCGAAAGCGAAACAACAAGCATTTTCTAAGATTCTCACAACGTCTTTAAATTGTTAACAACTGGGGTAGTTATTCAGAAATGAACCCTTTTATCAACAAAGTGGGATATTGTGGTAAAAAGTGGTGTTTAATTTCCTATTTTTGATCTGATAGCGCTAAACAGCTATTTCCAGTGATCAATTTTATAGGAACATACGAGTGTAAAACCGATGCCAAAGGGCGATTCATGATGCCAGCTGCTTTAAAAAAGCAGTTGACGCCAGTCGTGCAGGAGGGTTTTGTAATCAAGCGGGCTGTTTTTCAGCCTTGTTTAGAGCTCTATCCTATGAAGGAATGGAATAAAATGATGGAAAAGTTGAACGGTTTAAATCGATTCAATAGGAAACACAATGATTTCATACGTCGTTTTACTGCTGGAGTGAAAACCGTTGAGGTGGATGCAAATGGGCGATTGCTCATTCCCAAAGATCTCATAACCATTGCAGGAATTACAAAAGAAGTCACCGTGTCAAGTGCGGTGAATATATTAGAAATCTGGGATAAGGAAAGGTATGAAGCGGCCATTGATGACTCGCTAGATGACTTTGCTGATCTCGCTGAAGAAGTAATGGGAAATGACACAACCGATCTCTTATCATAATCCGGTTCTCTTAAAAGCAACCGTAGAAGGATTACATATCCATCCATCTGGAGTTTACGTAGATGTAACTTTCGGTGGTGGTGGTCACTCTCGTGAGATACTTTCCCGTTTAGGTCCAAAAGGAAAGCTCTACGCTTTTGATCAAGATACAGATGCGTTAGAAAACACGATCGATGATCCGCGTTTTATGTTGATTCATCAAAATTTTGGTTACATGAAGCGTTTTTTAAGGCTGTATGGAGTAAAACAGGTAGATGGTATTCTCGCAGATTTAGGGGTGAGCTCACATCAATTTGATGAAGCAGCACGTGGGTTTTCTACTAGATTTGACGCCCGATTGGATATGCGCATGAATCAGGAGCAAGAGCTCGATGCTGTAATAGTACTCAATACGTATAGTGAAGAAGATCTGATGCGTATTTTTAAATCTTATGGGGAGTTGCGTATAGCTCAAAGATTAGCGCAACGTGTTGTAACGGCTAGGGAAGAGTCAGAAATTATTAGCGTTGCAGATCTTAAAGAGATTTGCGCGCCCTTAGTTCCGGAGCGTATAGAGCATAAATTGATGGCTCAGGTGTTTCAAGCGATACGCATTGAAGTGAATAAAGAGATGGAAGTGCTTTATGATTTCTTAAGGCAATCGGAAGAGATTTTGAAGATAGGAGGAAGGTTGAGTGTGATCTCTTACCATTCTTTAGAAGACCGACCCGTAAAAAGATTTATGAGGAATGGTCTCTTTGAAGGAGAACCAGAGAAAGATGTTTTCGGTAGATCCAGTGTTCCTTTTAGGAAAATAGGGAAGATGATTATTCCTTCTAGAGAAGAAATTAAGTTAAATAATCGCGCCAGAAGTGCTAAGCTTCGTATCGCTGAGAAAATAAAAAGAGAATAAATGGCTGCCAAAATATACGACATATTAAAAGGTAGTTTTTTAACCAATGAAGATGCTTTTAAGAACTGGCGTTTTATTTTGTTTGCTGCTTTTCTCGCCATTATTATGATTTATACAGGTCATAGTTATGAAAGGAAAGTACATAAACTGGCTGCTCTTAAAGAGCATGTGACAGAGTTGCATAGTGAGTATACTGATTTAGAAAGAAGGTTGATGTTTATGCAAATGGAGTCTACCGTAGCTAAAAAAATAAAAGAAAAAGGAATTGCTCCGGCTAAGAATCCGCCGCAAAAAATAGTAATCGTAAGAAACAACCATGGCGACAACTAGTAAAAACATACTGATCAAGATGTACCTCGTAAGTGCTTCCTTTGTTATTGTGGCGCTCCTCGTTGTTGTGCAAATTATCAATATTCAATTTGTGGAAGGAGACGCTTATCGTGCCAAAGCAGAGCAGAGTGTTTTTAGAAACGATACCATTCCATCTACTAGAGGTAACTTATATGATGCAAATGGTCAGTTGCTGGCTACCTCAATAAGTAAATACGATATTCGTTTCGATGCATTAGCGCCTTCTAACAGCGATTTTAATGAGAATATAGCTCCGCTAGCAGAAGCACTAGCTGCTAAATTCCATACAACTAAAAATTATTACCTACAGAAATTCAGAAAAGCTCATAGCAACCGCAACCGCTATATGCTCATTGCAAAAAATCTCGATTATGGAGATTATAAAGAAATAAGAGAGTTTCCTTTATTTCAAAAAGGTCCTTATCGCGGTGGATTGATCGTGGAGCAAAGAATAGTAAGAGAGCATCCATTAGGTAAAATGGCAGAGCGCATTGTAGGTTATGATCGCAACGGCAGCGCTCCTGTGGGATTAGAAGGTGCTTTTGCGCCTTATTTAAGAGGTAGTGATGGGGTGCGGCTAGAACAAAAAATAGGAAAGAACCAATGGAAACCTATTAGTAGTGAAAATGAAATTAACCCTAATGACGGGTATGATGTCTACACGACCATTGACGTAAATATGCAAGATGTGGCTCATCATGCTTTATTAGAACAGTTAGAATATTTTGAAGCAGATCACGGTACGGCCGTAGTGATGGAGGTGGCAACTGGAGAAATTAAAGCGCTTTCTAATTTAGGAAAAGGAGAAAGTGGTAAGTATTATGAAAAAAGAAACTATGCTGTTTGGGAATCTCACGAGCCAGGCTCTACGTTTAAATTAATGAGTGTGATAGCGGCGTTAGAAGATAAAGTAGTAGATACCAGTACTATTTTTGATACTCAAGGAGGAAAAATTTCTTACTACGGTCGCAATGTAC
>NZ_JBLIGN010000146.1:0-3875 GCF_047636915.1 Nonlabens sp.
GTCAGCGTTCTGTTTGGGACTTTCCACGTCCACCTATAATTGAAAAAGTGACTAAAATTTTACTTGTAAAATACAAAGGTGAAACCATTGCAGATACTCAGAATGCTTATGCAGTTTTAGAGACAGCGAGCCCACCTACGTATTACATTCCATGTGAGGATGTAGAACTGCATATGCTATCACAAATATCTGGAAAAAGCTCCTTATGCGAGTGGAAAGGTGAAGCTAATTATTGGGCATTAAAGGAGAACAAAAATCGACCTGTCGCTTGGTCCTATGCAAATCCTTTTCAAGAATTTTCTGAGTTAAAAGACTACTTTGCTTTCTATCCACAACACTTAGAATGCTTTGTAGATGGCATTCAAGTAAAATCGCAACCTGGAGAGTTTTATGCTGGTTGGATCACACCTGACTTGACGGGACCTTTTAAAGGGGAAAGCGGTACAAGCCATTGGTAAGACTTATTAATATGAGGTGTAACACACTGTTGCAATAGAGTATTAAATAGCCTGTTTAAACTAACTTGATTTCTGTTGTATGTTGTAAACTAACTGACATAGTGCGTAAACACTGAGCTTATGTATACACATACAAACAATAATACTGCAACATCCACTTGTTAACGCTTGTTGCAGCCTTGATGTAATTTTGTTTTTTTAAAAATGATTTACTATTAGTCATATCGACACATTTATACAACAGAACAACTAATAATTCTCAATTAAGGTTCGTTTAAAAACAAAATAACGCCCTCTCTCATCACAGGAATTTAAGTATCGTTCATTATTAGTATTATACCTTACCTGAAATTTGGAATAACTGCTATTTTTTCTTCAAGATTTAATCTTGACCTGATAATGTAATTAACCCTGCGAGTGGTTGTAGATAGACCATTCTCTCTGAGAAATACAAGTAAATCTATACCACCAGAAGCCAACTCGTTTGCATCGGTTAATGCAAATAGACCTTTTAAAACCTCAATAATTTCTCTTAATAAACTAGAGCTTGTGCCTTTTCATAAATGATCTAAAGCTGGTGTATGAATATGAGATTCGTATCGCTTGCCTTTACCTATATAGAAGTATTTACTGGTTCTTGGTCGACTAATCCATAGACATAGTATTTTTTGGTTTTCAAATTATCTTACAATTATTTACAATGTTTATGTATATGGCTTATAACGTGCAAAACAGCGATTACTTTTCTGTTAAGTACGACCTCCTGAAGTGGTTCCATCACAATAATCCCTGTAAAACGAATAGATCATTCTCTAATAGTTACGACTATCCGCAATATGCTCAAAGCATTTAGGTTTTCGGAGAATTGAGCAGATTTATTTTTTCTTTTGTTACCGCATAAATTTTGAAGCATAGCTTATGTTAGGCTTGTAAATTTTAACGCAGAGAAAAGGAAAAAGAAAGAGCAGAAAATTCGGAAACCTAGGTGTTTTGAGTATATATTAAAATACGTGCTATAAAGTTTCAACCTGCAAGCTAATAACTTGCCAACTCAAAGAGGCACAGAGTCAAAACTAAAGAACCGTTTTTAAATTATCGTGTACTGCCTGCTCATAAGCACGCGGATTGTTGGCTTTTTTGATGGCCTTAAAAGCTTTCTGCGGATTGGGAAATGTCTGTGACCAGTATTCCCAAAACCCTTGCATTTTCATTTTGATAGGCGTAGGGCCTTGAAGAAATTCGTCGTATTCTTTATACAAGGTATCGTGGAATTCTCGGAATAGTTCCCATCGATTTTCTGGATAGACGTCTGTATTTGCCTTGATCATGCTGGGAAGAAAAGGATCGGCTATCAAGCCGCGCCCTAGCATCCAGTGATCAATTTTAGGAAATAGAGTTTGCATTTCTCTAAAACCTGCTACGGTGGTAATATCGCCGTTGTAATAGAGTTTGTGTTTAGAGGTATCCAAGCATTTTTGAAAAGACTCGAGATCAACGCCACCTTTGTACAATTGCTTTCCTATACGGGCATGAATGGCAATATTTTTAATTGGATATTTTTCTAGAATAGGAAAGGCTCCTAAAATCTCTGTGGGTTCGAGATAGCCCATTCTCATTTTCATGGAAACAATAACATCGGTTTCTGCATGTACCCGTTCTAAAATGTGATCAATCTTTCCAGGATCACAAATAAGCCCAGATCCCATTCCTTTCTTAGTCACCATAGGATAAGGACACCCTAGATTCCAGTTGAGTTCTTTGTACCCAAGAGACCTTATATAATGAACAGCGATTAGAAACTCATCAGCATCGTTAGTCATCACCTGTGGGATCAGCTCTGGAACATGATTATTCTCTATTTGCAAATCACGCTGGTATTTACCACCTATTTCTGGCTTGTTATTGAAGCGTATATAAGGGGCGTAAAAAGTATCAATTCCGCCAAAATATTTGTGAACTGCATTGCGGAATCTGAATTCAGTAAATCCCTGTAATGGGGAAGAAAGTAACGTAAAGGACATGTATGAGTATTGCTGTGCAAAGTTAGTCTAAGCGCAAGTAGTGTTTTAGATAAATAAAATAAAAATTTACAGGAAATTTGCGGTAACTTTTTACCTACTGGTGGAATTTTGTTTTAATGGTTCTTCTTCTTTATACGGTCTCGCACCTTCCATATGATGAGAACAATGCCTAGAACTATACCGATGACCATCAACCAGTTGCTGTATACACCAGTGTCAAAAAGCCATAAATGGATGCCGCAAAAGAAAATTAAAAGACCACCACTTAGAACACGAGTGCTGGATAGTTCTACGATGTTATCCAGAAGCATTCCCATACCTCTTAAACTATGAAATCCCATTTCATAAATGTAACTGTTTTTTGGTCGCTTTTCAAATATCATATTTTGCTGATAAAAAAAATAAAATCACGAAGGACTGTTAAAAGTAGCACTACAAAATTCTTTGTGACTACAAGCAAACGGTTGTCATAGGTATGATGCACTATAACACATAAAAAAATCTCTATCTGCAAAAGCAAATAGAGATTCTCAACTTATTTAAGGAATGAAAACAGGTGGTCGCAATTCATGATTGCTGGTATACCTTAAAATTTTCAAAGGAATAAGTCATCAACTTAAAACAAGCCTTCATTCTTATTAGAGAAATAATTAAAATCGTGATTGTTCTCAATTTTTAGTAAGGATTCATAAATCATCTTGATCACGTTTTCTACGTCATCTCTATGTACCATTTCTACCGTGGTATGCATATAACGCAAAGGAAGCGATATCAACGCACTAGGCACTCCACCATTGGAATACGCAAAGGCATCAGTATCGGTCCCTGTAGATCGTGAGGTGGCTCTTTTTTGGTACGGGATTTTCTTCTCATCTGCAGCGTCCATGATCAGGTTGCGCAAGTTGTTTTGAATAGCTGGCGCATAGGCGAGGACCGGTCCTTTTCCTATAGCGGCATCTCCATTAGATTTCTTATCGATCATAGGTGTAGTCGTGTCGTGTGTCACGTCTGTAATAATCGCTACGTCAGGCTTGATGGTATGGGTAATCATCTCTGCACCACGCAATCCTATTTCTTCTTGAACAGAATTGGTCACGTAAAGGCCAAAATCCAACTCCTGTTTATTTTCTTTGAGTAATCGAGCTACTTCAGCAATCATAAAACCACCCATGCGGTTATCGAGGGCACGACAAACAAATTTATTTTTGTTCAATACAAAAAACTCATCTGGATAAGTGATCACACAACCTACATCTACCCCTAGTGCGAGCACTTCGTCTTTGGTCTCGCAACCACAATCGATAAAGATATTATCTGCTTTTGGAGGCTCTTCTTTTGCTTTATTGCGGGTATGAATCGCTGGCCAGCCGAATACTCCTGTTACAATTCCTTTCTT
>NZ_JBLIGN010000147.1:0-3815 GCF_047636915.1 Nonlabens sp.
GATTCTCGCGATACGCTAAGACCTGGAGCAAAGTTTGCACAGCATGAGCTGCAAGGGGTTCCGTTGAGAATTGCTATAGGTTCTAGAGATTTAGAAAATGGAACCGTAGAACTTGCTCGTAGAGATAATCTTTCTAAGGAAACCACTTCTATAGACGGAATTGCACATAAAGTAAAAAGCCTGCTCGAGGAGATTCAAAAGTCGCTCCATGATAAAGCATTAGACTTTAGAGATGCCCATATAACAGAAGTAAATAACTTTGAAGAATTTAAAGAAGTCTTAGAATCAAAAGGAGGTTTTTTATCTGCTCATTGGGATGGAACGACACAGACGGAGGATAAAATCAAAGAACTTACTAAAGCTACCATTAGATGCATACCTATGGACGCTGTGGAAGAGGAAGGCAGTTGTGTGTTTACCGGTAAAAAATCTAGCACGCGAGTATTGTTTGCTAAGGCATATTAATTTTTTCAATATTTTTCTAATCTTTTGTTGTAGGATTGAAAAAAGGGGTTATTTTTGCAACCGCTTAAACGAGCAAAATAAATGGCCCGTTCGTCTATCGGCTAGGACGCATGGTTTTCATCCATGTAAGAGGGGTTCGATTCCCCTACGGGCTACAATTTAAATCGATCTTTAGTTAGATCAAGTTTTATAAGATATGGCAAATCACAAAAGTGCTTTAAAGAGAATACGTAGAAACGAAGTTGCAAGGATTAGAAATAAATACCAGCATAAAACTACGCGTAATGCAATCAAGACGTTAAAAGAAGCAGTAGATAAAACGGCTGCTCAAAAACTTCTTGTTGATATTGCTTCAATGTTAGATAAACTGGCAAAGAAAAATGTAATTCACGCTAATAAAGCTGGAAATCTTAAATCTAAATTAAGCAAGCATGTAAATGCTATGGCTTAATTTATTTTCAAAAAATTAGTTCAAAAGCCTTTCAGTTATTTGAAAGGCTTTTTTATGTTTGCTATTTTGATATTGTTAGATGGATGTTACGCTTTCGCGAAAGCAGTATGATATCAATTTAGGATCACTATATTTTAAAATTAAACGGGTATCAAAATAAAAAGCTCCTAGAACACTAAGAGCTTTGAAATGTAAAAGAAGTAACCAGCTACCTGATGCGTATTCCAAAAGAGAGCATTCTTTCTTGTAAAGGAGAATCCTTGAAAATATCATTAAGACCATAAGTAGCAAATAGCTGTAAGTGACCCCATCCAGCATAAGCGCTAAGACCGTATAGGAAGTTATTTACTTCATAGTCATTTGTGATTGTTTGAGTAACCCCACGACCTTCTCTATCAAATTTAAGGGCTTGTGAGGAGGTGGAAACAAAACCTAAATAACCACCTATTCCAAAAACAAAGGCATCATCATCACGGTATCTTTTTATACCGTCTTGATACGTCTGAAGGTTACGTGGGCCGAATTCTAAATGAAACGGCGCTACTATATTGATTTGCGTGAAGGTGGACCGATCTACATCAAAATCTATAGGTTCTATTGTAGTGACGTTGTCGATGGTTGAAAATTCTTTGTTGTCATTGATGTGTAAGTTGTTCATGCGCATCGCAAGACCATAATTAAATCTAATCTGATCATTTGCTGGATGCAAACGTGTCGCAAATTCGAGTCCAATTTCAAACGTACCAGAACCCCAAAAACGATAGGCGTCTCCGATACCATTGCCATCTCCTAGGGCTTGATTAAAGCCAGCAGCTAGAACGAGGTTGGTTGAAGTTTTTGTCAATTCCTTTTCTCTGCGATCAGAATCAAATAGATCTAAAAAATCAATGGGTGCTTTTTCTAGTTCTTTTGTTTTTTCTGCTTTTTGAGCAAAACTCAAAGAACAAGCCAATACTACGAACAAAGGAAGGAGTGTTTTCATTATTTTTATTTAAAAATACCACCTGGACTCACCATACGAAGCGGCTTAACTAATCTTTAACCAAAAAAAGCCCCTGATTTCTCAAGGGCTCTTAGGGTTTATTCAAATAGTGTTACTGTAAACGTATTCCAAAACTCACATATTGCGCATCAACAGAGTCGCTTTTAAAAACCTTATTGAGATTCATACGCCCGAAGAAAGTAAAATTATCTCTACCTACATAAGCATCTATACCGTATACAAATGGATTTGTGTCAAAGGCGTTTACGGTTGCTTGTTTAATGTCCCTGCCGTTTTCTTCGTATCGCAATTTAAGCCTGGAGCTCATATTGAAACCAACAAAGCCTCCTATTCCTACTTTCCATGTATTCCACTGATTGTATCTTATTCTTCCATCTTCATATTCTTTTTTAGAATTCGCGCCATATTCTAACTGGAACGGAAAGATCAATTGATCTTGACGGAATTTTGCGTCTTTTACATCAAAACCTATTCCTACTACTTGCGTATTATCTGTATTAGGAGAAAAGATTCTGTTTCCATTTAATTCGGTTTTCTGAGATTGATAGGTCACCCCATAGTTCATTCTCCATTTATGATTTTTACTAATGGCCGTTTGCCACTGATAGCCTAGCGAGAAATAATTATTATTTTCATAACTAAAGTCATTAATCCCTAAACCTTCTCCACTCATAAAGTTAAATCCAGCACCTAGCGTAAACCCGGAAGTAGTCAAGAGCTCTTTTTTATTTTTACGAAAATCTCTAATATTAATTTCAATTCCTTTTTCAGTTGATATTTCGATGCTTGACCTTCCGATATCATTTGAACTGATAGAAGTTCTGACTTTAGTAAACTCAATTTCTCCATCAATTTTTTTGCGGTGTGCGGCGATCTGCATCGCTATATGTTCGGCGTATTCCGTTTTTAGTTGATCTGCTTTCCCCTGTCCTAAATCTCCATCTGCTATGCTTTTATTTAAACGCATTACATATTCCTTGAGCTCTGTTTTCATATCAGAAACATACAAACGATGTTCTTCCTCTAAACTACCGATGATTGTACTTTTACGCGCTTGCATGTTCTGATAAGCATCTTTGCTTAGATTCATGTATTTTACGACTTTACCAGGTATAGTGTCTGTTTTTACGGGCTGCTGTTTTTCTTGTCCGTAAGAAAGAAAGTTAGATAGTAGTGCTAAAAGGAGTGTGATAAATAGTATATTCTTTTTCATAATAAGTGGTTTTTAGGTATAGATAGTGCTGTCCGTGTGTTTTAAACAGCTTGTTGTTAATAGATGATGTTATTGTTTTATTTGTGAGCTCCTACGAGGGCAAAGGCCTCTGATTTTAATTTTCCCAATTGATCAAAAATGGTGCTGTTGATCTTAATACGTCGGTCGGCTTCTATGTCCCATTCGGTTTCTCGCAGTAATTTCGGTACATTGATCTCTTTTACGGCAATCTCGATTATGGATGTATTTTTAAGAGCTTCCTTTAATAGCAGTTCCATTTCTTCTTCGGCTGTAAATGGTTGGGGTTTGTTTTGAGCTGCTATATTTATGCTTATTGGATCTATGGCATTGCTTTCTGGATAATAAGTTGGAAGTGTTGTTTCCTTATCAATAGCTGCTATTCCCGTCTGTGTTATTATAGAGTTAGTAACTAGGGTGTTTTTAAGAGCTATTCTTTTATGAGGATTTGTAATCAAATTATTTTTAGATAAAGACTTTTCAGGGGAGGCTTCTTTTTTAATTTTCCAGTTTTCTTCTAAGACTATTTTAGTTTCTTTGTGTGTTGTAAGCAGTCCTTGTTGGATAGCCTCTTTATTTTGAGGATCGGTTGCTTCTGCAGGGGTCTTGTTTTCTTCAACTACTAATTGATTGTGTTTTTCTATACGGTTCACATCGCTACTAAA
>NZ_JBLIGN010000148.1:0-3788 GCF_047636915.1 Nonlabens sp.
CAAACTATAGATAAATACAGCTACCTCACTGGTGAGAAAACAGAGACATTAGTGAGCAGTGCAGATATAAAGCTTCCCATAAGAGACTATATTTTAAGTAACGACGAGAAGCAAATGATGATCATTTCTCAAAGCAATCAAATATTTAGACGCAGTTCCTACGATAAAGTGCACATCTTAAATCTGGACACTAAGAAATTGACAACCCTGAGCGATGAACTGGTAAGAAGCCCTACTTTTTCTCCAGATGGTAAAAAAGTAGCCTTCGTTTTTAAAAATAACATCTATTATAAACATATAGATTCTGGTGTTGTTGTTCAAGCAACTACTGATGGTGTTACTAATGCACTTATCAATGGGGTTACCGACTGGGTTTATGAAGAAGAATTTGCCTTTGTAAAAGCCTATGAGTGGAGTCCTAATAGTGAACAGATTGCTTTTATCTCTTTTGATGAAAGTGATGTTCCAGAATTCTCTATGGATGTTTATGGAAGCGGTTTATATCAAAATCAGGAAGTATTCAAATACCCTAAGGCTGGAGAAAAAAATGCCATTGTGGCGCTTCACCAGTTCACTCTATCTACAGGCACTCGCCAAGAAGTAGCTTTAGGCCGCAATGAAGAGTTTTATATTGCTCGAATCAATTACTCGCCTAATGGGGCACTTGCTGCTCAAGTATTGAACAGACACCAAGATGTCTTGGACTTTTATTACATCGATGCTACCGGAAAATCAAACATCGCCTTTACAGAGAAAGACACGGCTTATATAGATGTTACCGACGACCTTACCTTCCTAGAAGATGGCAGCTTCTTATGGACCAGTGAAAAAGACAACTGGAGACACATCTATCTTTATGATGCAAATGGTGAAGAAAAGCGCCAAATCACAAAAGGGAATTGGGATGTGACTTCTTACTATGGCTATGACGCCAACTCACAAGACATTTACTATCAAAGTACAGAAGAGGGATCTATACATAGAAGTGTTTATTCTATTTCTTTAAAAGGTAAGAAGAAAGAAAAGCTCTCTTCTCAAATGGGTACGAACAGCGCTTCTTTCAGTAAAAATTTCACCTATTACATCAATACCTTTTCTAGTGCTACTGCTCCACCAGTATATACATTGAACGATGCTAAAGACGGTAATAAAGTACGTGAGATTAAAAACAACAACGATCTCAAGTTAAAATTAAACAATTACCTGATTTCTCAAAAAGAATTTTCTACGATCAACATCAACGGAAATGATTTGAACATGTGGACCATGAAGCCTCAGGACTTTGATCCCAACAAAACCTATCCGCTTTTCATGACGCAGTACAGTGGTCCTGGATCACAATCTGTTGCAAACACCTGGTATGGGGCAAATGACTTCTGGTACAGCATGCTAGCCAACCAAGGTTATATAGTCGTATGTATAGATGGACGTGGAACTGGATTCAAGGGAGCCGACTTTAAAAAAGTGACTCAAAACGAATTGGGTAAATATGAAGTAGAGGATCAAATCGCAGCTGCAAAAAAACTGGGTGCTATGAATTACATAGACGCCAGTCGTGTAGGTATTTGGGGCTGGAGTTATGGTGGTTTTATGAGTTCTAATTGTCTGTTAAAAGGAAATGATACCTTCAGTATGGCGATAGCGGTGGCACCGGTCACCAATTGGAGATTCTACGATTCGATTTATACAGAACGTTATATGACCACACCACAAGAGAATGCTAGTGGTTATGATGAAAACAGTCCTATCAATCACGTAGATAAATTAAAAGGAAAATACCTTTTAGTTCACGGCAGCGCAGATGATAATGTACACGTTCAAAACACCATGAGAATGGTAGAAGCGTTGGTACAAGCAAACAAGCAATTTGAATGGGCCGTTTACCCAGATAGGAACCACGGTATTTATGGGGGGAACACCAGAATACACCTGTACAACAAGATGACTAATTTTATTAAGGATAATTTATAATAATCAACAATCAACTAAAATAGTAAACTCTAATTATGGAATATAAATTTGGTGGTTCGTTAACGAATCAAAAAACCGTACTCGGACATCCCTCAGGACTCTTTGTCCTCTTCTTTACAGAAATGTGGGAACGTTTCTCCTATTATGGAATGCGAGCTTTACTTGTCCTTTTCTTAGTATCATCCGTATTTGATGAAGGCTGGGGCTGGGATCGAGCAGATGCATTAACTCTTTATGCTTTCTATACAGGTCTCGTTTATGTGACTCCTATCTTTGGTGGATTGATAGCAGATAAAATCACCGGCTATCGAAAAGCAGTCGTGATTGGTGCGTTATTAATGACTTTAGGACACGCCTCTATGGCATTAGAAGGACTTACCGGCACTTTCTTTTACTTAGGATTAGTTCTTTTAATTATAGGAAATGGAATGTTTAAGCCTAACATTTCTTCCATGGTTGGACAACTTTATAAAACAGAAGATAAAGAAAAGGATGCTGGTTATACCATATTCTATATGGGTATCAATGCTGGCGCCTTTTTAGGTATTTTACTTTGTGGTTACATAGGAGAGACTGTGGGATGGCATTATGGTTTTGGTCTAGCAGGTATATTTATGTTTGTCGGAATGTTACAGTTCTATTTTGCTCAAGAGATTTTTGGAAAAATAGGACTATCTCCCAAAGATGCAGAAGACTTTGATGATGCTCTGGAAGAGACCTTTGACGAAGTCGAGGAGTCCGTTGAAGACACGATTGAAGATGTAAAAAAATCTAAAGTTGTATCTGATAGGTTAGTAGTTATTGGTGTTTTGGCATTTTTTACTATATTCTTTTGGTGGGCATTTGAGCAAGCTGGTGGTTCTATGACTATTTTTGCTGCTGATTATACGGATAGAGTATTAGAAGGTGATGGCGCATTAATTTTTAAGGTATTCAACACACTACTCACTATAATTCCAATGGCCATTATTACTTGGGTTCTAGCTATGTTATTTAAACAAACCTATTCTAAATATGCTCTTTCTAACATCCTTTTAGGATTCAGTTTTGTAATTATTTGGGGAATAGTAATTTGGATGTTAATGAGACAATTCACGGATCCAGCACCTGAAGTTCCTGCTTCTTGGTTTGGTATTTTGAACTCCTTTTTTATTATTGCTTTCGCTCCTATCTTTTCAAAAATATGGGAATCTAAGTACAATCCTTCAGGACCAATTAAATTTGCAATCGGCCTTATTTTGTTAGGTGTAGGATTTGGAATTTTATCTTTCGGTTCTATGGGAATTCCACTAGGTGCAAAAACAGCATCTGTAAGTATGATATTTCTAATTGTCGCCTATTTATTCCATACGTTAGGAGAATTATGTGTCTCTCCAGTAGGACTATCTTATGTTAGTAAACTATCTCCAGGCAAGCTGGTGGGGTTAATGTTTGGCATTTGGTTTGTTGCAAATTTCATAGCTAATACAGCTGCTGGACTTACTGGTCGTTACATAGACCCGATTGTAGAAGATTATGGAATGGCTACATTCTTTATGATTTTTACAATTATCCCCATTGTGGCAGGATTTATTATGCTTGCAATAAGCAAGTTACTTGTAAAAATGATGCACGGAATCAGATAACAGCATCCTCAAATTACACTTTAACATAAAACGCACCACTACGGTGCGTTTTTTGCTTTATTTATTTTTTGTAAATTCACCCTATGAAACTATTCCCTATTGTATTTCTTTTGTTTTCGGCATTTGGCTTTTCTCAGGTGAACTGGATGACTATGAATGAAGCCCTTACAGCACAAAAAAAAGAACCTCGCA
>NZ_JBLIGN010000149.1:0-3780 GCF_047636915.1 Nonlabens sp.
GGTTATTTTAAAGAGACCTATAGAAGTATAGGAGAAATAAACCAAGATAGTTTAGGGCAAAATTATAACGGTAAGCGTCATTTTTCTACCTGTATTTATTTTCTCCTTACATCAGATAAGTTTTCAGCATTACACAGGATCCAACAGGATGAGATCTGGCATTTTTATGATGGTTCTTCCATACGTTTGCACATCATCTCTGAATCTGGAATTCATACCACGCATCTTATCGGTCGTGATTTTGACAAAGGAGAAGTGCCTCAGTTTGTTGTTCCTGGCGGTTGCTGGTTTGCTGGTGAAGTTGTTGAACAAGATGCGTACTCTTTGATAGGTTGCACCGTATCTCCTGGTTTTGATTTTAAGGATTTTGAGCTCCAATCAAGAAAAGACTTGGTGTCCTTATTTCCAGATCAGGAAGAACTAATAACAAGACTCACCCATCATTAAACTGCCGATGCAAGTAATTGCAAGAAAGAAAGATGAAAGCACTTGCTCAAAGGCGTCGTAATGCTAAAATTTACAGGATGCGAGCCATATAAGAACGATGGCACTGCTACCTATAAAATCAACGAGAAAATACCTTTACATTTTTGTTCCTAAGCCTAGTAGGGTATTGAATTTTTGGCCCGTTGATTTATATGATTTTATAGAGAGTACCTTTTTAAAAAAATAAGTGAATTTTTAATGTACTTGTTTTAGGCGTTTGTGGATCAATGGTCCGTACTATAACACCCAATATTTTTTTGTTAGCCATAAATAATTCGTGAATTTGTCGAAGATTTTTTATCTGAAAAGGTTCCTTATAAGATTCTGTATTCCTTATTAAATGATCTCTTATTTTGTCTTTCAGCGAGTTGTGCTTGGCATTTACGGCCCTAAACTTACCGAATAGTTCTGCAATAAGCCTATCAACGAGTAACTGTAGTTTTATATTAAAAGATGCTAGGTTGAAAAAAGAAAAATTGATCGCCATCTTTTGAAGGTTCATTAGTGTTAGAACACTAGGGAAATAGGCCGTTGTATCTGTCCTTCTCTTGATTTTAATATAGTATTAATAAAATTTGACTTTTAAACTTGTATTCTGTCACCTAACCTAAAATAGTAACAATATGAGTACAACTTATTTAAATACAAAGTCAAGAGGAATAACCAAAACAGTAGCTGAATTCACTAAACAGGATGGCCAAAGCAACAAAGAATTCCGCGAGTTTATTAAAGAACAAGTAGTGGAGCATAGAAAAGAGGGATTAGACGTATTCAAATCACCGAGACCTGGAGATGACCGAAAGAACGAATAACTTCTTATCTAGAACGGATCAAGGAGAACAAAACAAAGATCTAAAAGGCTATTTACATTTGCTAAATAGCCTTTTATTATGTTATAGAAATAAATACTCCAAAAAAATGTTGTCCGTTCAAAATTATTTGAAACAATAGAAAACCTGACTGGTATAAGGTTTGTAAATCTTTACTCGATTTTTATAAAGTAGTTTATAAACGGTACTATTTTTTAATCCTATATCAGAAATATTTATGAAACACGGCTTACCTGTGCTTAGTTGACCCTTACCTTTCTTTCCTAAGCAGCTGCTTATTACTAGCCGCGATCATCTCTCTAACCTTCCTCTCACTTGTACTGAGTACTTCATTATTTATATAAATCAGCTTTGGTAATCTCAAGGCCTTGCAACTATTTACATACGTACTCTATACGCTACGCCTTGCATTTGGATGAGATGTAGGAGTTCCATCCCGATAGATTCTGGAATGCCATTTGTCTGCCTTCCATCCTACCCGCATCACAATAAAGCTGGCAACGCTCCCAATTATCAAGGCCCTTCCTCTTCCCGCAGTAAACTGGAACCCTATACATCACTAAACTACGAGTAACTAATTTAGAAGTAGCACAAGCTGCGCATGCACAGACTATGCGCATTATAATCTAGCTTAAAAGCCTTTAATTTCCTCCATGATGTCCTCTGGTTCTCTCTCTATTTATTCCTTTAGCCTCTTAACGACACAACTATTATGAAACAGCCAGATTCCATACTCAATGGATGTAGCTTTCCTGGAATTTTCAGAAATTTATTTTCTTGAACAAGGAACTATTTTCAATCGCAACGATAGCTAAAACTTAAAATTTTAACGCAGAGAAAGGAGAGAAGTAAGGGCTAAAAAAACGAATAGCTATATGTTTTGAATATACCTGCTTAAGAACACTGCTAGGGATATCATAAGACTGGCAGTGTTTCTATTGTTTAATTACTAATAAAAAGGAATCATAAAATTTGCTAAAAAGGTAGATTGAACTAAAAATCAAAAAAATACTCCAACCTTTATATAATAATATTCTAATTTCGTGATATGGAAGTTCTAAATGTTTTCCCAGTATTAAGTGTAGTTTTTGGACTGGTCTTAATCGTTTTTATTCTATTCAATAAACTTGGACTCGGAAAAAACAAAGAGATACGCTATGTTTTAGCTTCCCTGCTGTTTATTTACGTCATTACAGCATTAGATTATCATCTTTCAATTACAGATCAAATCCCTGCAACCTATTCAGGAGTAACTTACTTTTTCTATCATTTTACCGGTTTGTTATTTTACTATTTCATAGCTCTCTATACCAAGTCCAAAATAAACATAAAAAAATGGTTGCCTGTGGTTATTGGTTATACCTTACTCCGGATTTTAGTGTTTCTTCCTTTTGATCACTATCAAAACTTACAAGATTTTGTAGCGTCATTAGAGACATCCAACTATGGAATATTTGTATTAGTGGAGTATATTTTAGTTAGCTCTATCAATACCACACTAATGCTTCTTGCCTACAAAAAATTAAAAAAAGCGCCCCTACTAATTGTATTGAATGAAAATCAAAAGACGCTTTACAATTGGATCAAGATCATCATAGCAGCGGTCGTACTTATGCAAATCGTAGTCTTTATAACTACAGTTCTAGGTAGTTTAGATATTGGTGGTTTTAACTTTTATCTAAAATTTGAAACTCTTATCTATTCCATATTCTTTTTCATATTTGCTTTTTCTATTATGCATTTTCCCGTATTTGCTTATTCTGGTA
Organism: Nonlabens sp.; assembly: GCF_047636915.1. Lineage (GTDB taxonomy): Bacteria > Bacteroidota > Bacteroidia > Flavobacteriales > Flavobacteriaceae > Nonlabens. The sequence goes on from NZ_JBLIGN010000149.1 coordinate 3,083, forward strand.
ATTTTGAAGATCTATCCACAGCTACTATTGATAAATATGCAAAGTCATCATTATCTGATTCTTCTGACCTTTTTAAGAAAGTAAAAGGGGTCGTTAGTAACGAAAAAATGTACTTAGATTTAGATTTAAAATTGAATACTGTGGCTGAAAAACTGGGGCTTTCTATTCATCATATATCACAAGCCATAAATCAGAATGCAAAGATGAGTTTCCCCGACTTTATAAATAGTTTCAGAATTGAAGAGGCTAAAAAGAAGCTCCTAGAACCTCAACCTGAAACCATATTTGCTATTTATATAGATGTAGGTTTTAATAGCAAAGCTGCTTTTTACACTGCCTTTAAAAAACATGCACAAATGACACCTACCGAATTCAAAAAACTTCATAAGTCTTCATATTGATATAAGTTTATTGATTATTGATTTTTTACATGCTTTAAAAGTGTCTTCCCGATAAAGGAAGACACTTTTTTTTGTTTGGTATTATAGGGAGATCCATTTGAATGAATATGCCTAAATATATTTGCACCATCAAATTACAAACCAACAAAATAATTACAATGAAAATGAGGTCTGAAAGTTTAAGAACAAGTATCATAGCGATGGTCATCACAAGTCTGTTAAACATCATAGTATCTGTAGGAAGCCAACCAAATGCCGATCAAAGCAAAACAAATATGCTAATTAACAGGTGGCATC
>NZ_JBLIGN010000150.1:0-3652 GCF_047636915.1 Nonlabens sp.
ACAAACTGTTTTTAGATATAATGAGCACGCCAATGTAACCAGCTTAGATCCTGCTTTTGCAAAGGACCAGCGTAATATATGGGTATGTAACCTTCTTTACAATGGACTGGTGAAACTGGATGAAGATCTAGAAGTAGTTGCTGACCTAGCATCACACTGGAAGATCGATACGACGGCTACTATTTATACCTTTTATATTCAAAAGGATATTTATTTCAATGACGCTTTCGCGAAAGCGAGAACCATAACAGCACAAGACTTTAAATTTTCTTTAGAACGTTTATCAAACCCAGAGCTAGCTTCTCCTGGAGCATGGGTAATGAGTAACGTAGAACATATCAAAGCCATTGCACCGTTACAACTGCAGATCACCTTAAAACAAGCCTTTCCAGCATTTTTAGGATTGCTCAGCATGAAATATTGTAGCGTCGTCCCTTACGGAAGCAGCAATTTAAGAGAGCAACCCATAGGCACTGGACCTTTCTATCTAAAAAGATGGCAAGAAAATGTAAAAATGGTATTGCGCAAAAATAATTTGTATTTTGAAAAAGACCTAGAAGGAAAATCTTTACCCTATTTAGAAGCTGTAGCGATTACTTTTAAAACAGACAAACAAAGTGAATTCTTAGAATTTGCCCAAGGAAATCTAGATTTTATAAATGCTATCGACCCGAGTTATAAAGACGAGTTACTAACTACCGCTGGAGAATTACAAGAAAAATACAAGGCAACGGTGCATCTTGAAAAAGCACCTTTTCTTAATACAGAGTACCTCGGTATTAAAATAGACCATAAAACACCAGAATTACAAAGTAAAAAATTGCGTCAAGCTATGAACTTAGGTTTTGACCGAGACAAGATGATCAAATACCTACGTAACAATATAGGTACGCCAGCTCATAACGGTTTTATACCTATGGGTATCCCCGCTGGTGGTGTGGTAAAAGGATATTCCTATGATCCAGACCGAGCAAGGTCCCTTGTTGCCGCTTACAAGGAGAAAACTGGACAACAAAATCCTTCCATTACCATAAGTACAGGCGCAAATTATTTAGACCTTTGTGAGTTTATACAAAAGGAACTACAAAATATAGGTATTCAAGTTCAAATAGAGGTCATGACACCTTCTTCATTAAGACAGGCGCGTAAGTCAGGTCAGCTGGGTGTTTTTAGATCGAGCTGGATTGCAGACTATCCTGATGCAGAGAATTATTTGTCTCTTTTTTATTCTAAAAATTTTGCTCCAAATGGACCCAATTACACACATTTTAAAAACCCCACTTATGACTTGTTTTATGAAGAATCTTTAAAAACAGGAGCGGCTAAAAAAAGAAAAGAACTTTATATAAAAATGGATAGTATGGTCATGGAAGAAGCTCCTATTATTCCTTTATACTATGATCAAAGTGTGAGGTTTATTTCTAAGCAAGTGATCAACTTAAAAGGTGATGCCATAAATATGCTGGACTTAACTCGAGTAAAAAAAAATGATTCCCGTGACTATTAAAATTAAAACTGAATTTTCCTATATGAATTTTTAACATTTGTATATAAGGAAACCTGCGTTGACCTGTTATAGTTTTAGATTATTGTAGAATTGCGGTTAATAGTACTCCAGCAGAGCAATAATTGAATTAACTTTGTAATCTGCTCAAGGATCTTATACCACGGCAGCTCTTACAAAGAAACCTTTAAAAAGAGACTTAACAATAAATACTATTTATTAATTACCCTTATGATGATCAACACTATGTTAATTGATTTTTCTTCCAAAACTGAATTAGAAGACTGGACTATTATAAACGACACCGTTATGGGCGGCATTTCTAAAAGCTCCATCGAGCTTAATAGTGACGGGCATGCGTGTTTTAGCGGTAATGTATCCTTAGAAAAAAATGGCGGTTTTGCCTCTGTGCGTTGTGCCTGCCCGGACACTAAATTAGGAGATTCCACTAAGGCAATATTAAGAGTAAAAGGCGATGGGAATGAATTTCAATTGCGTTTTAAGGAAACTGCTTCTGATGGTCATTCTTACATCATTGCTTTCCCCACCACTGGTGAATGGGAAACAGTAGAATTGGAACTAGATCAAATGGTTCCCTCTTTTAAAGGACGTCACTTGAACATGGATAATTTTGATCATACTTTTATAGATGAGCTCTATTTTTTTATAGGAAACGAAGAAGTATCCTTCCAGTTATTGATTGATAAAATTGAATTGGCCTAAATTTAATTGATAAATTTATTCCTTTAAGCACCTATTCTCCAGACCTTTTTTTCCTTAAAAAGTGTCTGGAGTCTTCATTTAAAAAGTGACCTCTTCTTTAAGACATAAACACAATCTAAACCTCTTAAAATTTATATTTAGATAACTCTCACCAAGCAGCTCGACTTCATTAAATGCGATACCAATACCTCGAGTGTATTGTATAATGACCTCAGAATATAAGTATCCCTAAATAAAGGAACACAAACATCAAAGTGGCTTAGATGTGAGAACTATCTGTAAACTGATTACATTGGACACAAAAAATGCTGTATCAGGTCGGCTTTAAGAAAAAACACAAAACCAATTCTATTGGTTGACAGATGAGCAGATAAGCATTCTAAAACAGGATATTGCTAGCGTTAAAAAATGTTCAAGAAAAGTAAGATATTCACTAATTTTTTACACCATTAGCCCTGTAAAAAACGATACCTATTTTACAGAACACAAAAATACCAGCACAGCAGGTACATTTATATTAGATATGAAATTAGGCCAAAAGAGAATCTTCTTAACGAGATCGAATATTTATGTTTAGAAAATTCTTAAAAGATTACGCATACAAAATATATTTTCAAAGAATAAATCAACTCCTACCAAGCAAAGATAAAAATCAGCACTTTAAAAAACCCCGGCATGAATAAAAGCATCTATAGCTTTATACTTATGGCTAAAATTATTTGTTGCGGTCTTGAATCAATGGTTGCTGGCCCGTTAAATTGAACAGTGTCTGCTAAGTACTCAATTTCATTTTTTGTAAAACCACGTTCGTACCTTACATCTATCCCCAGATTACCTAAATTCACCCCTAATCCGAATTGAACTCCAATGGTAAAATCCTTTTCAACATTACTTACCTCTATATCCTGTAAATCTGTGTCGATAACGTATTGTAATGAAGGGCCTGCAAAGACACGTAATGGACCTATAATTTTAGTTCCTATCAATAAGGGTACATCTATTTTTTGCATACCAAAATGACTCCCATTATACTCGTTATTCAACACAGTATATTTAAGTTCTGGTCTTAAATACACTACCATTAGATCTAATTTCCAGTATACCCCTATGTGATAACCCGCTTTCTCTTTAGGGTCATCAATAATAGTCTGTCCATTTGCTCTTAAACTACCCGTAGAACCATAATTTAAACCTGCTGTTATTCCTAAACCACTTTCCTTCTGAGCTAGCCCGATTGAAGCGACTAGTAAAAAACAAATCATAAGGTACTTTTCCATAATTGTAAGTTTTTATGTATAAGAAGTCTCAATCAAATTATTGAATAAAAGGACTTTTTATACAGAAACCCAAGGTAAGGAAAATGTGCAATATGAAGTTTAACATCAAATGCTATGTGATCCCATGATGGTTAAAATATATTTATAC
>NZ_JBLIGN010000151.1:0-3603 GCF_047636915.1 Nonlabens sp.
ACCTTTGATCATTCCGTTCGTCTCTTTAAAGTCGAGTCTATAAGGGATTAAAGAACTATCTGGTAATTTTAAAAGTCCTAAATATTCATAGGTCTGACCATAAAGATTAGTGGCACAGAACATTAAACACACAATAGTTAGTTTATATTTCATAAAATAATATATATTTGGTTCAAATATAAACAACTACCATCTTATGAAAACAAAATTAACTCTAACTCTTATGAGCGTATTTATGATGCTGAGCACTTTTGCATTTGCATCATTCCCTGTAGAAAGACAAGTAACAACTCAAGTGATCACACTAGAGAACGGTACAAGTATGGAAGAATCTACCGCTACATTAACTTCACCGGCAGCTGTTGCTTGGTCGGAGGATCAGACTGTTGCTCTACTTTTATGGTTTTTCCTAGGAGGATTTGCAGCACACCGTTGGTTCCTAGGCAGTCCATGGTATTGGAACGTATTGTTCATCTTAACAGCCGGTTTCTTTTTTGTAGGATATGTTATCGATGGAATTGAAATTATAACAGGAAGTTACCCTGGTCTATAATTTTTAAACCATTAAAATTAAAAGCTCGTTTAGAATAAATTCTAAACGAGCTTTTTTTATGACCTCTCATCTGCGGATTAAATAAAACTCTTCAATGCGAGTTCGTAACCTTTCAATCCAAAGCCACTGATCACACCGACAGCATGTTTAGAGATATAAGATAGGTGTCTAAATTCCTCTCGATCCATCACATTAGAAATATGCACTTCTACCACAGGCGTCTTAATTCCAGCTACGGCATCTCCTATACCTATAGACGTATGGGTATAGGCACCAGCATTTAAAATCACCCCATCAAAACCGTCTTGTTCCGCTTGGTGGAGTTTATCGATGATCTCTCCCTCTATATTGGACTGAAAATAACCCAGCTCTACCTCTTTAAATTGAAATTGTAGTTCTGTAAAATGATCTTCAAAAGTTTTAGAACCGTAAATTTCAGGTTCGCGCTTGCCCAGTAAGTTTAAGTTAGGACCGTTAAGTAGGAGTATTTTCATGGGTTAAAGATATTGGTTATTCCGCTTTCGCGAAAGCGAGACGTAAAAAAAGCAACCTATAAAGGTTGCTTTTTGTGATTTAAAAAAGTTTTTTTTTAGAATTTGTATGCCGCTCCTATCTGAATGGACTCCAAAGAATCACCATCATTACTAACACCTTGATATCCCACAGAAAATAGCAACATGTCTGTACTAAACACCAATTTAGGCTCGTATAGTAATCCACCGTCATTACCTTCATTGATACCAACAGCATAACCAATATCTGCACCCAGACCAAATCCAGAATCCCCTAAACTGTACATGGCTTTTACTACAATCGGTAAAAAAGCAACATCATCTATTTCAAAAGTCGAACCTAAAATTTCTATATCATCTGTAAAAAGAGTGGTGTATCCTACAGATCCACCTAAGGTGAATTTATCAGAAACTGGATGTAAATACAATACCTCAGCACCTATACCAAATGAAGAGAAGTCTGCAAAATCCCCCATAGGGACAACAGCTTTAATACCAGCTGCAAAACCACCGTCCTGGGCGTTAGTCATTCCCATTCCAAAAGCTACAAATGCAGCACACAATAATAATTTTTTCATAATAAATTAAATTAGTTAATTTTTTCTTGGTAAATTTATGTTTGATTTAAATTAATAAATGTTAATTAGATAATAATTAAGTGTTGATTTTATTCAGCTTACTTATCCAGCTGTTCATAAACAGTATATTATATAGACTTGACTTTTAACAAGAACTCAGGAGCCATACGGCTTACTTTATAAACTCTACCTTTACCTCATGAAGTGGAATCAAGCCATTAAAGACTTTGCCATCTATGCTCAATTGGAAAGAGGCCTATCTCTCAATACTATAAAAGCCTATAAAAGAGATTTGCAAAAACTTCAAAAATGGCTTGATAAAAATGAGATGAACCATACTCCTGCTTCGATATCACAGGACACATTGCGCAGCTTTATATACCAACTTGCCAAAACGGTACAACCTCGATCCCAAGCAAGAGCTATCAGTAGTTTAAAATCTTTTTTTGAATACCTGATTTTAGAACGCTATAGAGAAGACCAACCGATGACACTCATTGAAGCTCCTAAAACAGGGCGCAAATTGCCTGACACTTTAACTACTAAAGAGATAGATTTATTGATCAATAGCATAGATCGCTCTACACCAGAAGGCGAGCGCAACCGCGCGATGCTAGAAACTCTCTATGCTTGTGGACTGCGAGTAAGCGAGTTGATTACATTAAAAATAAGCGATCTGTTTTTTAAGGAGGGCTTCCTAAAAGTAACCGGCAAAGGAGATAAACAACGGTTGGTACCCATAGGAGACTACACTATCAAGATCATTGAATTGTATAAAAACGAGGTGCGTAGTCATGTTCCTTCAAAACCAGATCATACCGACACCCTTTTTCTGAACAGACGTGGCGCTGGATTAACCAGAGCAATGATTTTTCATATCATCAAACAACAAGCGATCAAAGCGGGGATCCATAAAACAATAAGTCCGCATACCTTTAGGCACAGTTTTGCAACACATCTATTAGAAAATGGCGCTGACTTAAGGTCCATTCAAATGATGCTGGGACACGAGAGCATTACCACTACAGAAATCTACATGCATGTAGACCGCGCACATCTCTCTAAGGTGATCAATACGCATCATCCTAGATCTTAGTACCCTATTGTATTTTGACACTATTCCCAAATCCTAAATTACCCGTTGATACATTGTGCTGTACTAAAGTTTTAATAAATTGATCGCATTTTCTTGGTAACCGCTTTCGCTAAAGCTAAATTTAACAAAACTAAATTCACACAATGAAAACTCTTAAGTTTAAAAATGGTGACCGAATGGCCGCCATAGGATTAGGAACATGGAAATCAAAGCCAGGCGAGGTGAAGGCAGCGGTCATCACAGCACTAGAGTCTGGATACCGACATATAGACTGCGCAGCTGTATACGCAAACGAAAAAGAAATAGGAGAAGCCTTTAACGAGGTGTTTTCTAAGGGAACCATCAAAAGAGAAGACGTATGGATCACCTCAAAGCTTTGGAACAATGCCCATTTAAAAGGGGATGTTGCTTCTGCTTTGGATACAACCTTAAAAGATTTACAACTAGATTACTTAGACTTATACCTCATTCACTGGCCAGTAGCTTTTAAACCAGAGGTGGCCTATCCAGAAAAACCCACAGATTATCTTTCTCCTGAAGAGGCGCCTGTTCATGAAACTTGGAATGCTATGCTAGCTCTTAAAAAGGAAGGAAAAGCAATACACGTAGGAGTCTCTAATTTTTCTATTAAGAAACTAGACGACCTTATTTCAAAAACTGATGAAATTCCCGAAATGAATCAAGTAGAATTGCATCCGTTATTGCAACAAAACGAATTGATGGCATATTGCTCTAAGAAAGGAATTCACTTAACGGCTTATTCCCCTTTGGGAAGTGGCGACCGTAGTGAAGGTATGAAGCAAGATAATGAGCCGAACATGCTGCAAAATGATACTATAACAACTATTGCTACAAAACACCATG
>NZ_JBLIGN010000152.1:0-3225 GCF_047636915.1 Nonlabens sp.
GTAGTGAAATGATCACACCTTCTAACATTCTTACTTTTTATGAAAAAGGGTATTCAAAAAAGTGGGATATCATACAAAATGAAGGAGGAAGAAAAATACAATTTATTAAATTAACGCCTATTAAATCGGCCTCTGAATACAAGAGCATATTATTAGGTATCGACGTAAACACCAAACATATTTATAAAGCAATCATCAAAGAGAATTCTGGAACTACAGCTACCTTTACCTTAAAGTCTTTAAAGACCAATGAGCCATTACCAAAGAACTCTTTTAACTTTGATGCTGCTTCTTACAAAAATTGGGTGATCCAAGAAATGAATTAACAAAAAAAAGGCCTTTCCATCATTTAAAAATTCATTTGTTATACTTTGAAAATATTAGATCGTTATATCTTAAACCAATACATAAAGACGTTTTTAAGCGTCTTTATTGTATTGATGTTTATTCTTATTTTACAAGCGATATGGCTGTACATTAAGGAGCTTGCCGGAAAAGATCTAGACGTGGCCACGATTATTAAGTTCCTCTACTACTCTACACCTGTCGCGGTACCTATTGCATTGCCTTTAAGTGTATTGCTGGCAGCTATTTTAGTTTTTGGAAGTATGGCCGAAAACTATGAGTTTGCCGCTATGAAATCTAACGGTATCTCTCTACAACGAGCGATGAGATCACTTACTATAGTTATTTTAGGCATAGGAATTACTTCCTTCCTATTTGCCAATTCAGTAATCCCTTGGGGACATTTAAAACAGAGAAACCTGAGGGGTAATATCGCAAAAATAAAACCTGCGATGGCTATTAGTGAAGGTTCCTTTAATCAACTGGGGAGTTACAACATCAAGGTGGCCGATAAGTCTGGTGAAAACGGTGAATTCCTTACTGATGTCATCATTCATAAAAAGAATGCGAGGAAAAACGGAAATTATACGGTTATTAAAAGTAAAAGAGGTGAATTAAAAAGTTCCTTAAAATCTAATGTGATCCAGCTCGTACTAGAAGAAGGCAACTATTATGAAGATCTAAATCTTGTCCAGCCTAGAAAAAATAGTAGTTCGCCTTTTGTAAAGAGTAGTTTTGATAGTTATACACTCAACATAGATGTTTCTCAATTAAATAAAGTAGATATAAACGACGAGTCTGTCACTGATAACCATAGAATGCTCAAAATAAATGAGCTGTACAATCGCATTGATACTTTTTCACTAGCCCTTACTAATAATTATAAGATTTATAGAACGAACCAGCACAATACCTGGTCACCAACAACTTTAGACCGCAGGATAGAATTAGATACAATCAAAGAAAACCCAATAGATTTACTCGCTTCTTTAAACACAGCAGACCAGCGTAGAGCGGTTGATGTGGCCATATCAAAAATGCGCAGCCAGATAGCAGCCATTAAAAACAGAGAATCACAAATAAAAAGAGAAGAAACGAGACTGGCAAAACACGAGATTGAGATCCATAAAAAATACGTGCTGGGTGTCGCCTGTATCATTCTCTTTTTTATAGGCGCCCCTTTAGGGGCCATCATCAGAAAAGGAGGAATGGGACTTCCATTAGTAATCGCTACGTTATTTTTTCTGACGTATCATTTTATAGGTATTTTTGCAGAAAAAGCGGCTACCGAAGGAGCCTTTCCAGCTTGGTTAGGTGCGTGGATGAGCACGTTTATTATCTTCCCAATGGGTATGTACCTCACCTATAGAGCCACTACAGATCAAGGGATCTTTAATAACGATTTCAGCTTGGTAAAGCTGTTCTCGAAGTTTAAAAAACACCCAAAAACTCCAAGCCCAATAGCTTAATACTTATATTTGTCCTTAAAGGATTTAGGTTTATGATTATGCAAGAAAAAACTTCAACGACCATACAATTAGATCGTATTGAAGATGCTATAGAAGACATTAAAAATGGAAAGGTAATCATCGTAGTGGATGATGAAAACCGTGAAAATGAAGGTGACTTTCTAGCCAGCGCAAGGTCTGCTACACCAGAAATGATCAATTTCATGGCTACACACGGTCGGGGATTGATATGCGCACCACTTACACAATCCAGGTGCAAAGAATTAGAACTTAACATGATGGTCAATAATAACTCTGACCCTTTAGAGACGGCTTTTACCGTTTCTATAGATTTACGAGGTCATGGAGTTACTACTGGAATAAGTGCCAGCGATAGAGCAAAAACCATTCAAGCTATGGTCCAAACAGATACACAACCCCATGATTTCAGTAAACCTGGACATGTCTTTCCATTAAAAGCAAAAGACGGCGGTGTATTGAGAAGAACGGGGCATACAGAGGCCGCTATAGATTTTGCGAGACTTGCTGGACATGAACCTGTGGGAGTTATCGTTGAAATCATGAACGAAGATGGCAGCATGGCGCGTCTTCCCCAACTCGTTAAAGTTGCAAAACAGCACGATCTAAAATTAGTTTCTATAGAAGATCTGGTCGCTTACCGCATGAAACACGACAGTCTTATCGTAAAGAAAGAAGATTTCATGTTAAAAACAAGATTTGGAGAATACCGATTGCGTGCCTATCAACAAACCACTAACAATCAAATTCATCTCGCTCTTACGTTAGGAGACTGGAATCAAGAGGAAACCGTACTTACTCGTATGAATTCCACCCAGGTGAACAACGATCTCTTTTCTACATTGACAAGTGAGGCAGACCGAAAAATAGAGGCCATGTTCAACACTCTAAATAAAGAGGGAAAAGGAGCCATAGTTTTTATCAATCAGCAGTTTGAACCAGAAAACATGCTGGGTAGATTAGAACAACTTAAAGGTCTTCAAGAAAACGGAGAGGTTAAAGCGCCACGTCGTAATTTAGACAATAAAGATTACGGTATAGGAGCACAAATTCTCCATGACCTCCACATTACAAAACTCAAATTAATGACTAATTCTGAGCAAAGTAAACGCATAGGAATTATAGGGTATGGACTAGAAATTTTAGAAACTATTTCTTATTAAATGATACCTCTGAGTTTTGCGAAAGAACCTCTATTATGACATTTAAAAAAATTACAGAACAAGAATCTCATTACAACCATCTGGAAAAGAAGAGTGTGGAAGAATTATTGCGTGATATCAATAAAGAAGATCAGACCGTAGCGGCAGCAGTAGAAAAAGCAATCCCTCAGATAGAGTCCCTTGTCCATGTAATCGTAGAAAGAATGTCCAGCGGTGGAAAACTTTTTTAT
>NZ_JBLIGN010000153.1:0-3220 GCF_047636915.1 Nonlabens sp.
TTTAATGTTCTGTGCCACTAATCTTTATGGTCAGACCTATGAATATTTAGGACTTTTAAAATTACCAGATAGTTCTTTAATCCCTTATAGACTCGACTTTAAAGAGACGAACGGAATGATCAAAGGTTATTCTTACACAGACCTCAATGGTCAACATGAAACTAAGGCTTCCATAGTAGGTAGGTATGATGATAAAGAGAACCTAATGGAATTTAGAGAGGTGGATATCATTTATACCAAGTCAGATATCAAACAGCTGGATTTTTGTAATGTTTATTTTACAGGTAATATGAGAAGACTAAATGGGCGATCAGAAATAGAAGGAACCTTTAAAGGGTATTATGACGATTTGACAAGCTGTATTGATGGAGAGCTGGTCATGACGGCAGCAGAGAAAATACAGAAACGCACCGATAAATTTCAAAAACGGGTAAACCGTATGAACCGCATTCCAGATAGTGTCAAGCAAAAAATCAATATGGATAAAATGTTCAATCGGTATGCAAAAAACGATTTGAAAGGCGGGGAGCGATTAAACATTTTCTGGAAAGAAGCATATTTAAAATTAATTATTTGGGATGATGGAGAAGTGGACGGAGATCAAATAGACCTGACCATTAACGGAAACAAGATATTAAGCGCTTACAGCCCTGTTGCCAAAAAGAAAGAGTTAGAACTTACCTTAAAAGATTCTGTTAACACCATTTCACTCAAAGCTATAAACTTAGGTAAGAAACCACCCAATACTGCAAAGGTTCAATTCCTAAAGAAAAATGGTGAAATCATAGACTTAGCCTCAAATCTTCAGTTGGGTGAAGAAGTAATCTTTGTGTTTTATAAAGAAAAACCAAAGGTTAAGAACCAGTAATTAGAGGTAACCAGTGTTTGATATCTTGAGAGTTAGAGTTTATTTATATCCAACAATAGCTACAAAACAAAACCATGAAAATCAAAATACTATTGAGTACTATAAATATTTTTTGCGCTAATACTTTTCTCAGGCTCAAGAAAGGTTTTCAATTCTACCAACTACTTTATCGAATTTAAAGAACCTATAGATCCTTGGAGCACCGTACTTGCGCTTCATGAATTAGCTGGATGTAGAGAAGTTAAAAATTGAGTTAGTGCTAGGAACAGGTTTTATCAAGTTTAGAGAAAAGCAGGAGTGGGTTTTTATTCATATCTAACGTCCATATAGTACGAATGCTTATAACAAGAGCTGGTGTAAACGCATATAGGATTGATCCTTATGTAAAATTACAAAGAGAACTCCAATTCACCGATCGTCTTAGCTTCTATACTGGTGCGGGAACCGTTTTTGATACGGATGCGGATCATTTAGTGCAATGCGATGAACTTGGTTTGCCTATTTTAACTCCTTAGGTTCAATTAGGCTTTCATTATAAAATGAGTAAAAATTGGACCGTGGACTAAGGAGCCAGCGAGATCTATTTACAAGACAACTAACTATTGATTTTAATAATGGCATAAAGACCAGTCCATTGAAGTCTTATAGGAGTGTTCAATTAGGGGGCGTACCATACATTTTACATCATAATTATTCCTGCTTTTTAAAAGATTAACTAGAATTATTTGAATAAGTTATTTAATTTTTGAATTTATAGCAAGAAGAAATAACTTTGAAGAATCAAAAAAAATTCCCTTTGAAACGCAGTTTCAAAGGGAATTTACAATATTACATTACATCTTTAATATAGCAACACTAAAACTCGTGCTTACTGCCACATAACTCCTGCCTAATACTATATGTGAATTACTTCACCATAAGCATCTGCAACAGCTTCCATAACCGCTTCACTCATTGTTGGGTGTGGATGAACTGTTTTTAGAACTTCATGTCCTGTAGTTTCTAGTTTTCTTGCGATAACAGCTTCAGCGATCATGTCGGTAACTCCTGCACCTATCATGTGACAACCTAACCACTCGCCATACTTAGCGTCAAAAATTACTTTTACAAATCCTTCTTTAGTTCCAGAAGCACTTGCTTTTCCAGAGGCACTGAAAGGGAATTTACCTACTTTAATATCATAACCTGCTTCCTTAGCTTGGGCTTCAGTCATGCCTACACTAGCAATTTCTGGATTAGAATACGTACATCCTGGGATGTTGCCATAATCTAATGGCTCCACATGCATGTTAGCTATTTTTTCTACACAAAGAATACCTTCGGCACTGGCTACGTGAGCTAGTGCTGGACCAGCAGTAATATCACCTATGGCATAATATCCAGGCAAATTGGTTTGGTACCATTGATTAACCAGTACTTTGCCGCGATCTGTAGATATTCCTATCTCTTCAAGACCTATGTTAGCAAGATTAGTTTCAATACCTACAGCACTAAGAACCACATCTGCTTCAATTACTTCTTCTCCTTTTTTAGTTTTCACCATGACTTTTACTACATCTCCAGAAGTATCAACGCTAGTCACTTCGCTAGAAGTCATTACTTTGATTCCAGATTTCTTGAAGCTGCGTTCCATTTGCTTAGAAATATCAATATCTTCCACCGGAACAATACGGTCTAGATACTCAATAATAGTAACTTCAGTTCCCATAGCATTATAGAAGTAAGCAAACTCTACGCCTATCGCTCCAGACCCTACAACAGCTAGTTTTTTAGGCTGCTCCTTTAAAGTCATTGCTTCCCGATATCCTATTACTTTCTTACCGTCTTGGGGTAAGTTAGGAAGTATGCGAGATTTTGATCCCGTAGCAATAATTATATGATCTGCTTCTACGGTCGAGGTGGATCCATCTTCAGCTTTTACTTCGATTTTCTTTCCTTTTTTTAGCGTACCGTAACCCATGATTACGTCAATTTTATTCTTTTTAAGAAGAAACTGTACTCCTTTACTCATTCCGTTAGCTATATCGCGACTGCGCTTTACAACAGCAGTAAAATCTTTATCTACATTTTCTACCTTAAGGCCATAATCTTCGGCATGCTTCAGGTAATTGAACACGTCAGCACTTTTTATAAGTGCTTTAGTAGGGATACAACCCCAGTTTAAACATACACCACCTAAAGATTCCTTTTCAACGATTGCCGTTTTTAATCCCAGTTGTGACGCCCGTATTGCCGTTACATATCCTCCAGGTCCACTACCTAAAACGATCACATCATATTTACTCATATCAGTCATTTATTAAGAATCACAAAAATATGGAATAAAGTCCAATGGATTGTAAATTTGCACAA
>NZ_JBLIGN010000154.1:0-3113 GCF_047636915.1 Nonlabens sp.
GAATACGTATTCTTGAAAAATGGGCAGTAGAAATAGGTGGCGGTGTAAACCATCGCTTTGGATTGCACGATGTGATTATGCTTAAAGATAATCATATAGATTTTGCCGGTGGTGTTTCTAAAGCCATCCAAAAAACAAAAATATATTTAAAGGATAGTGGACGCGATCTAAAAATTATAGTCGAGGCGCGCAACCTTGATGAGATCAAAGAGATATTATCTAATGAGGGCATTTACCGCATTCTTATTGATAATTTCGATTATAAGAATACTAGAAAAGCAGTAGATCTGATAGGAAATCAGTGTCTTACAGAAAGCAGTGGCGGCATTACATTAGAAACAGCAAAAAAATATGCAGCATGTGGTGTTGATTTTATTTCTAGTGGTTCACTCACCCATAGTGTTTACAATCTGGATTTAAGTCTTAAAGCGGTGCATGAGTAAAGCAAAGGAAATAATAGACCGCATACCTATCATCTCGTGGTTAGTCGCTTTAATTGATAAGTGGAAATTGCCTGGATTTGAAGGAATGACTGCTTGGGATTTATGGCAAGCTTATTCTCTGGGTATTGTCCAAGGAGCATTTTCGGCCCGTGCCAGCGCTATTTCCTACAGTTTTTTTATGTCGGTTTTTCCTTTTATTCTTTTTATATTGAATCTGATACCCTTTATTAAGATTGATAATTTTCAAGAGGAATTATTATTTTTTGTTAACGATTTATTACCAGCGCAGGCAGCGGGAGCTTTTGATGATATTTTTAAAGAAATCGCTTTACAAGGTAATTCGGGACTTCTAACCATTGCTTTTTTTACCTCTTTGTTCTTAATGGCAAACGGTATTAATGCTATTTTTAATGGTTTTGAACGCAGTTATCACTCTGAACTGAACCGCGGTTTTTTCAGGCAGTATTTTGTATCTGTAGGAGTTTCAATCATACTGGTTGTTTTTTTATTAGCTGGAGTTATTCTCGCAGTAATAGTGGAGTACTGGATTTCAGAATTGCGTGCAAGAGATTTTATGACAGAAGGTTCTATGGAATTGTGGTTACAGATGTTGCGATATGCAACATTAGTAATTATGTTATTTTTGTTTGTGTGCACCTTGTACTTCACAGGAACGCGGGAAGGGAGAACTACTAAGTTTCTGTCTATTGGAGCCCTTGTCACTACGTTGTTAATTCTTCTCTTCTCTTATTTGTACGGAATATATATCGAGAATTTTTCTTCTTTTAACGAGATTTACGGATCTATAGGCGCGCTGCTGATTTTAATGGTGTATATATGGCTTAATTCCAACCTTTTATTGCTGGGTTTTGAATTAAACGCATCTCTTCGTTCGTTAAAGGCACGGAATTTGAAAACAGAGTAGTATATTT
Organism: Nonlabens sp.; assembly: GCF_047636915.1. Lineage (GTDB taxonomy): Bacteria > Bacteroidota > Bacteroidia > Flavobacteriales > Flavobacteriaceae > Nonlabens. Next base: position 1,376 of record NZ_JBLIGN010000154.1, read on the forward strand.
AAACACTTAAAATTAATAAAAATGAAAAAAATACTTCTTGCAGCTTTGGCACTTTTAGGTACTTACACTGCAACCGCTCAACAAACCATAAATGGTGTGAATGTTGAAAAAAGCATTACTGTCGAAGGACAAGAATTAGAACTGAATGGAGCAGGTTTAAGAGAGAAATTGTGGTTTGATCTTTATGTAGGAGCCTTATACGTAACTACAAGATCAAGCGATGGAAATACCCTCGTAGCTGCAAACATGCCTATGGCTATCACACTGGATATCACTGATGAGGCGGTAACTCAAGAAAAAATGAAGTCTTCTGTAGAAGATGGATTTGGAGACAGTTGTACAAGTAAGCAACAAAAGGCGATACAGTCTGAGATCAATACCTTTATAGGGTTTTTCAAGGATGCGATTGTTAAAGGGGATCATTTTGAAATTGCTTATTTACCAGCAAAAGGAACTTTAGTTTCTAAAAACGGTACCGCTTTAGGAACGATTACGGGTCTTAAATTTAAGAAAGGTCTATTCGGTATTTGGTTGGGTGATGATCCTGCAGATGAAGATCTTAAAGCAGGTATGTTAAACAAATAGACCTCTAAACAATTAAAAGTATATCACCCGTGTTAGTTACACGGGTTTTTTAATTTTTAAAAGGAAACCTATATTCATCTTTTTTGGATTGTTTTCGCTTTTGCGAAAACAAATTCACCAGTCATCTTTGGCAAGTGGGAAACCATAAGTGATGAAATAGTTCTGGTAAAATATCCTGTTAAAATTCACAAATGAAAAGGGAAGAGATGTGGTACGTAACTAAATGACTCTTATAGAGTCGTCTGATCATTCTTACGCAGGGAAAACCATCTTAAGGAGATACTTATCGCAAATCTTGAAAAGATAAAAGGATAATAACAAAGGAACGAAGATAAAACAATCTATGTCAGATTTTGAAAACCAGGTACCCAACATTTGCAAACTATAGCTTAATAAAGCAGATTTCTATTAAGTTTTTGTTGTACAGTTTCATTGCTTTGTTATAGAAATCAGCCTTGGTATCAACTATAACTCTTGACAAAATTGTATGTTTACCAACTAATACCATTAGCATGATGTATACAGCAGAGGAAAAGAAAGACATTATTAGTGAATTGATCCTAATGGCACATGCAGACAATCATTTGAAAAATGAAGAAATTGCCTTTATCACAACCGTAGGTAAACGCATGCAATTGAGCGATGAGGAAATTGCTTATATGGTTGATCATCCAGAAGAGTTGACGACAGTAGTTCCCAAAGAGTATACCAAACGTATAGTTCATTTTCATAGAATGATGTTGATGATGCATATTGACGGCCACGTGGATGAGCAGGAATTACAATTGTTGCACGATGTCGCACTTCAATACGGCTTTAGAAAAACAACCGTAGATGCATTACTTCAATCCATGATTACCTACCCTTATGGAGAAATACCACCGTCAGAATTAATGCAAATCCACAGGAGAAGTAGTAATTAATGACTTTATGTCGTAAAATTAAACACAAAAAGCGACATTATGTTGCTTTTTGTGTTTGGTATTCTGTTTGACTAATTTTAATCACAACAAGCACATATGATTCATATGAAATTAGCACTTAGAAAAGAGAACAATTGGTTGCCATCTTTAATGGATGAGATATTTAAGAATGACTCCATATTGAATACCGATCAAAATAGAAAGTCATTTGCTCCACCAGTTAATGTTTC